>NZ_JACBEZ010000060.1:0-7026 GCF_013391465.1 Acinetobacter sp. SwsAc2
TATATCACTACGTTTATCGACCTATATCACTACGTTTATCGACCATTTGACTACACTATTATTTAGTGTAGTATTACTACATGAATAGACCACGTAGTAATAACAATAATGAAAGACTTAGTTGTTAAAGATAATGCTTTAATTAATGCCAGCTATAATCTTGATCTTGTTGAGCAAAGATTAGTTTTACTAGCAATTATAGAGGCTAGACAAACGGGTAAAGGGATTAATGCAAATGATGCCTTAGTAATCCACGCTTCCAGCTATATTGAAAATTTTGGTGTAGAAAAGCATACGGCTTATGCTGTTTTAAAAGAGGCAAGTAAAGTCCTTTTTGACCGACGATTTACTTATCAATCTTTAACAGATAAAGGAAATGTAAAGACTACTCATACCCGTTGGGTGAGTGAAATTAGCTATATTGATAATGAAGCATCTGTAAGTCTTATATTTTCACCTGCAGTAGTTCCTCTAATTACACGTTTAGAAGAACGATTTACTAGTTATGAGCTAAAACAAGTAAGTCAATTGACAAGTAGATATGCCACTCGGCTGTATGAATTATTAGTTGCTTGGCGTAGCACTGGCCAGACACCAATATTTCAAATTGTAGAATTCAGACAACAACTTGGTATTGCTGATGACGAATATACTCGATCAGATAACTTCAAAAGACGAGTCCTTGATATAGCTATATCGCAGATCAACACTTTTACCGATATCAAAGTTAAATTTGAGCAACATAAAACTGGGAGATCAATCTCAGGATATAGCTTTTCATTCAAGCAAAAATCATCAGTTAAAAGTATACCTAAGACGAATAATAAACAGCTGGAACTACTCACTGAATTAACAGATAAACAAATTCACATGTTCTCTACCAAGTTAGCTTATGAGCCTTCGTTTGCATCAAAGTACAGTACGGCTGGAGAAAGCTATGAAGATTTCACTATTAGAATATCTAATCATTTAACTGATCCTAAGAAAGTACAAGAATACGCGCCATATCTTAAAGAATTAGGATTTAAATAATCGTTGTAAATTGACATTGTCAATTGAACAGTCAAATATTAACTTAACTTTAAACTCAGTTTACAAGATGAAAAAATTAACAGTATCAGAGTTGGCAAAGCTTTACGGGTATTCAAGACAAGCTATATATGCTCATATAAATAAAGGTAATTTATCAAAAGGAGCTGATGGTTTAATTGACTTTTCAGAAGCATTAAGAGTGTTTGGAGAGCCTCAAAATAGAGAGTCCAATGTCAATCAAAGTCAATCAACTAACAGTCAAAACTTAACAGAAGTTGACTTATTAAAACGTCAAGTTGACATGCTTGAAAAACAACTTAATCAAGCTCTACTTAGAGAAAATCAATCAATAGAAAGGGAGTCTTTCTACCAAGAACAAATTGAAGCAATGCAACGTTTATTAGAAGCTCCTAAAACATATACCACTACATCTATCGACCCAGAAAATACTTCTCCAGACTTAGCCGAAAAAGAAGAAGTAGCAATGCATCAAAACGAGTATCAGACACAAAATGATGGAGAGACTAGTCCGGTTCAGACAGAGAGTAAACGTATTCCTGTACCAGAACAGATCGAACCCGAGATAGAGAAAAGAGGGTTTTGGAGTCGTTTTTTTAAGCCTTATGGTTAGTTTATTGATTACCTTATTCAATAGAACGCTTTTTAATTTTAAATACTCTCCGGTTAAGCACACGCTTAGCTAAATCGGGATTACGGCCAACTAAGTGCTTTACAAATACTGCTTGCTGATTCGGCTCTTTTCGCAGCAATACATCATTTTCCGCATAAAGAACTGATTCAGTACTGGCCACTTTAATAAACTTTTCCTGCAGGATATGCCCAGCTGCTATAGCAAGCTCATGCTCACTTAATTGATCATTCATCGTCATATCTTAGCCGTCAGTTAGTCATGCCTCGTTAATTGTATTTAACATCAATAATCAGCTTTTGGTGAGATAGAATTATTCAACTGAGCTAATTAAAAGTGTGGAACATTGATCAAATAATAGTCGTGGAACGTGAAAAGTCATAAAAAAAGCCCAATCGGGTGTGATTGGGCTATAAACTAGAAACTACAGCATTGATTTCTAAGGAAAATTATAACACATTTCGTATAAGGTGTATTATGTTAATTTTTAGTTAATATAAAATTTAGATAGCTTCTGCAACTAATTTTAAAGCTGATTTAATTTTTTGCTTATTCTCATACATTTTTTTGTCAGCTTGTTCTGCTGCAAAATATAGCCCACTACTGGGATGCCTCCTATAAGGCAAGACATCTGATCGAGAAATTTTTTGCCAAGCTCAAGCAGTATCGTGCCATTGCCACACGCAATGATAAATTGGCTCAAAACTTCTTATCAGCCATCTACCAGGCTTCAACAATCATCTGGCTTAATTGATGACACACCCTAAATATTTCTAGAATATTCTCTTAAAATCTCATACACCCTAATTTTATCTTCATATATAGTTTTCTCTATCACTTCATTGATCTCTTCATTCGTCCACTTTTGAGACTTAGCCCTACAAATGAATATTGATTGCAAAACAAATTTGTGCTCACCTTTTCTCAGATAGAGATTCTTTACTTTTTTTTCCATAAGAAACAATTAAATAGCTTACTCCTTCTAAATTCTATACCAATTAGAAAAAATTTACTGTTAATTAAAACTTAACAAAATCCTAAACTTGCAAAATAATCTAAATATCAGTTACTTAATCATCAGAAAAACATTATTATTATTGTATTATTAATGTTTAATATTTGTGGTTTGTATGTTCTGGATTCTTATAGCAGTTCTAGTTTTGATTAGTACACTATTAATTATTTCTATGGTGAAGGAATATCTTAAAAATCCTTTCAGAAAATGACTCAATTTTAATCCATTTAACATAATAGAGCTTATACGAAACGTGTTTTTAATATTACTTTAAGATCAGTATCTTATCGTTATTCATACCCTTTGGAACGTTCTCGTTCAACCGACTTGGAAACAAGTCGGTTTCTTTTTAAGCAAAACTGTAACTTTTAGCCAATAAAATTGATCAAAAAACATTCTTTTTTGCATTTTTTCCTGATTTCTCAAGCAATGTGGTTCCGTTAATTAATTTAGCCTTTTTAAGGCTACTTTTGCATAGAAAATATTCTGGATAGGTTCTTAGATTCATATCTGGAAATTCTATTTTTCATGGCGAAAATATACAGATCTGTATATTTTTTTATTGAAGTATACGTCAAAATTGAAATATAATGTGATTATTGCAACAAAATTGCTGGTGATTGGCCTTACTTAAGGTTAAGAATTCCGCGCCCCAATTTCTCTTCCCCAAGAGAAATTGGTTTTTTTAATTTTAATTATATCAATAACTTTGAGTAGAATTTAAAATGAAAATTTATGAAATGATCTTTCATAAAGGAGCTTATGAGAAAACACAGTTATTTTATAAAATAAACAATAAAAGTTCACGAAAGCATTTTATTGAACAAATAAAATTAGAAATTGATACTGAGTTGAATGATTTTAAAAATAACTGTGACTCACATCACAAAAAAGACTTATTATCATTATTTAATATTGTTCACAAAGAAAGTCATCTTCATATTAATACTATGGCTAAAGATTTTATACGCAACTCAAATGCAGAAATTGACCAACATGTTTTCTTAGAAATAAAAGAGCATGATGTTTTAAGTATTTAACATAAAATCTCTTATACGAAATTAACTCTCATAGTGACTATCACCATCCTAAGCTTTCTCAGATAGATATTTTTTCAATCTCAATTTTAATTTTTTAGGATCTATCTCATTCTTCGCTGAAAAGCCAAATTTGAAACAGATATATTCACCAACGAATATTCGGTTTGGCTTAACAAATCGAATCGTCTGATAACTGAATTTTTTAGCTATTTCACAGAGAATTAACAGTAATTTAATAGTTACATCTAGATGACATAACTCTTTTCGAAAGTCGAGCTGTTCGATAACGATTTCTTTTTTATTTTCAGAATTCCAGATCGTTCCAAATCTGATAAATAAACTATCTATATCACGCTTACTAGATGACACAGAGATTGACATAGCTTTTTCATAAAATTCAAAGTTATTCCCAAAAAATTTTGGACGAGAATCTACTCCGATCACGCGATAGAAAAAGTTATCAATCAGCCCAATAATGAACATTTTTTCATCTCCTCCGATCAGTTTTTGATTATTACTACAAGACATCTTAGTCGCCCTAAAAAAATATCAATCTAACAGCTTGAAAATTCAATGTAAACCATTGATTATAAACAAATTAATGTTTAATAAACTATTAGGTTTTAACATAATAAAACGTTAAGAAAAGACTTTTATTTTTAGATATTGAATCATTAAGAAAATGATTCATGCTCTTTATATACTTGAAAATAAAGAAATAAAAAAATCATTGGTTATTTTTTATACAATTTGATTTTTTAACTTGTTGTTTTTTATAAATTAAAAAAATCTTTGGCATAACTATAAAAGTACCCCTTTGAAAAATATATTTTTATTGCTGATTTTTAAGTAAATCTGAATGTAAATGACTGTTTTATGGCAGAAATATAAATAAGAGTTCCTGACCTGACTCAATCGAAACTTACATCTAATCTCAAATCTATTTTTAAAAAACATGCACTAACATAAAACTACCCCCTGAAAAAATATAATTCAGAGATACTTTTTCAATATCAAATTAATGCTCAAAGCTAGATTCCATGCACTTATATAAATAAGAGTTCCTGATTGGACTGAGCATAATTTTTATCTAAAGCTTTGTTTTCATAGTACAACCATAAAAGTACCCCTTGATTTAAGCTGATTTTCAAGCTTTTAAAATCATTAGATTCATGTTCAAAGCCTTATTTTGCAGTACATCCATAAATAAGAGTTCCTGCGATCGGCGGGCGCGAAAACATCTGTAAATTTGCCAGTTTTTTAAATTGCTGATAGATAGACTTTGCCAAAATATGAAATGAGCTTTCCTGTGTTAATCGTGCAGTGAGCGAAACTTTCTAAGCTTTGTTTTTCTCGGTTCGTGTGCATGTGGCAGCCACCACATGCTAAAGACCGTGTAGCTGCATACTTCCGAAAGGGCGTTGGTGCGGCTGCGAAGGGCACTGGACAGTGAGATTCTGTTCTTTGACCCAATCCAAGATGTCTATGAAATGACATTGAGAAACAAAAAACAGTTGGGCGACACTGAAACGGGATTCTTGGTGACAAGGACAAACCCTGCTTAACAGAGAGTGTGAGTATCTTCATGGAATGATAGATACGTTAAGAACACACGTTTACCGCTTCAATTCCTTAACAGGGCGGTATGCGTTGCGCACAGGTGGGCTTATGAGAGTATCGCGAGGTACTAGGGGCACGAGGAGAAATCTGGACTGCTCGGTACTCAACGATTAACCAAATTGATTTGTCGTGATGACATATTTGATTAGTTATTGAGATCTATGGATAGCTCAAGCCTGTAACGGTGACACTAAGGAGATCTAAGAGATTGGATCAAGCATGTTGCTTTGCGTAGGTTAAGTGCTTTACCCGTAATGAAATTTAATATCGGTTAATAATGAGGGTTTTCGGAACTCTTACCTCAAAAAAAGGGAATAGCTGATATCAGGTGGAACGGATAAGCGTACTGACCGTCTATTTCAGTAGAAATAGACAAAGACTGTTAACGCTAAAGTGGGAATCTCTCAAGCCAATTATTAGATGCGGTGGCTCCACACTATAGGCTTTTAGACCGAAAACATTCCGCGAGGATGCTATAAGGACTGATTTATGAGAGAGGGAGAGTTGTTGATTAGGTTTATTTCGGATCTATCCGAATTAATTAGGTCACTTCGAGCGAATAAAAACGTAAGGGGTGGGTGAACGAAAGGCAATACGGTGCATAACCGGACTGAGAAAACAAAGTTTATCAGGTGAGAGGTGTGGCAACCTCGGCCGCTATGAAATGCGGCAAGCCTGTTTGGCACGGAAGAAAGTGAATAAACGTTAAAAATCCTGATGTAGCGGTCGGATGAATAATATTTCATGAGTAATCATTAAGAAAAAATGCGTTGGTTACGTTGAAGTTTGCGCTTTGAAATAACCCAGTTGTTCCGGAGACGGATCTGCTGCTGACTGATTTTTGCGATGATGCAGCCGCAAGGCTCTAGTGGAATGATGTTATATGAAATCGTGATTGTGGAACTAAAACACAATTTGAAGTGTGTACTTTGTGATGTGTAGAAGTCAGGACCAGCTTAGTCTTGATGGAGGATCCATGAGAGTCGCTTCCACTGGAAACAGTGAAAATGTCGTAAGTTGATAACTGCGAGTTCGTTCTAGTCGCGAACTCAATAAATGATTAGCGTTAAGCGCGTTAGTTTCGTGAATTTGAACACGGCAAATCAAAAAAACAAGGCGGCCTCCTAAGGAGGCCGCCTTACCTTTTCCTGAAAGCTCATCATTTGCGTTGTAAGCACGTTTTCCTCATCGACATAGGATTCATTAGTAATCAGTGAAAAAATCGCGCATACCCCCTATATTTTTGCGTTAAATCGCTATATCAGAGCGAGTGTCTACGAGCGAACATTGAAAAATCGCGCCTAGACTCTCTGAAAAACAATTTTTTAGTATCAAAATCTCAAAAACAGGAAATCACTTACAGAAAAGTGATTTCTAGACCAAGCGAAGCGAGTAAAAAAAACTTATGAGCGTAGCGAATTCATTCTTGCTTTTGCTTTTTATTAAAGTCACAACGAGATTAGGCAAAAAATTGCCCCTCGAATCGAGCGAAAGCGAGATTCAATAGAGTTTGAGCGTAGCGAAAACATAGGGCAATTTTTCATTTGAAAAGCTTTTAATTATTTTTAAAGTTTTTAAATTCTTTTAAATGTGCTGAAAGCCTTACCATACAATCATTACAAAGGTTATATCACTACGTTTATCGACCTATATCACTACGTTTATCGACC
>NZ_JACBEZ010000061.1:0-6465 GCF_013391465.1 Acinetobacter sp. SwsAc2
TTAAACAAAGCTTGGATATAACATCCAGGCTTTATAAAAAAGTACCTAGCTGTTACCCTTGTCCTGATTTTTTTACTCTAAAACGTTCTTTCATCTTATGACACTTACGCCACCTTAAGTTTATTTATCGTCTTAAATCTGTAAATAACTCATCACTGTCTAGTGATGTGGTGTAGTCGTTTGTGTGTTGTATATATCACATCACTAGCCTATCTGAAAAATTAAAAAACAGGCTATGTTTATGTTATCTAATGTCCGAGAACAGTGGTTCTCTAACATCCGTGGGGATGTACTTGCCGGATTAGTCGTCGGTCTTGCACTCATCCCTGAAGCCATCGCATTTTCAATTATTGCAGGTGTAGATCCTAAAGTTGGTCTATACGCATCCTTCTGTATTGCCGTCGTGATTTCTTTCGTAGGTGGTCGTCCTGCCATGATTTCAGCAGCCACTGGTGCAATGGCGCTGCTTATGGTCACATTGGTCAAAGAGCATGGGCTTGAATATCTGCTGGCAGCAACAATTTTGACAGGCGTGATTCAAATATTGGCAGGCTATTTAAAGCTCGCCAAGTTAATGCGGTTTGTATCTAAATCTGTGGTTATTGGATTCGTAAATGCGTTAGCGATCTTAATTTTCATGGCTCAATTGCCTGAACTGATTAATGTGACCTGGCATGTATATGCTTTTGTTGCTTTAGGTTTAGCAATTATTTATCTATTCCCTCTGGTTCCCAAATTAGGAAAATTACTCCCTTCTCCACTAGTCTGCATCATTGCAATCACATTATTGGCAATCGCTTTAGGAATTGATGTACGGACCGTGGGCGATATGGGGTCTTTACCTGACACACTTCCAATGTTCTTGATTCCAGATATTCCTTTGAATATTGAAACATTGATGATTATTTTGCCTTATTCAGTCGCACTGGCGGCTGTAGGTTTACTTGAATCGATGATGACAGCAACTATCGTGGATGAAATGACTGATACGCCAAGTGATAAATATCAGGAATGTAAGGGACAAGGGATTGCGAATATTGCTTCTGGCTTTATGGGTGGCATGGCCGGTTGTGCAATGATTGGTCAATCTATGATTAACGTAAAATCAGGTGGCCTTACACGCTTATCAACATTCTCTGCGGGCATTTTTCTTCTTATTCTGGTTGTATTTATCAGCGACTGGCTCAAAGTGATTCCAATGGTTGACATTGGTAGCGGTAATGATAATGGTCTCTATCAGTACCTTTGAATGGAGTTCTGTCACTCAGTTAAAAGATAATCCTAAGAGCAGTAATATCGTCATGATTGCGACGGTGATTGTAGTTGTTGCTACGCATAACCTGGCTTTGGGTGTGTTAACAGGCGTATTACTTTCAGCCTTGTTCCTGGCGAATAAACTTGAAAATGATATCCAGGTGACAGCATCTTTTGAAGGAATGGCCCGTTTATATGAGTTGAGAGGTCAGATCTTCTTTAGTTCTTCTGAAAAATTCATGCAAGGTTTTGACTTTAAAGAGGATGTAAAGGAGGTGATTATTGATTTGACCCATTCTCACATTTGGGATGTAACATCAGTCGCCATGCTTGATTCTGTTGTAAATAAATTTCAAAAGAATGGTGCGAATGTCACAGTACGTGGTCTAAATGAAGCCAGTTCGATCATGATTGATAAGTATGGGACACATGCCAGAATTTAAGTTTTAAAAATTCTATATTTATATAGAATTTCTAAAATTAACATAATACACCTTATACGAATCTAAAAATGGGAGCCTTTAGCTCCCATTTTTACTATATTTTTAAAGTTTTAAGCGTGTTGTACTGTGAGCTTTAAGCCTAAAGCATTTACTACACGATTAATCGTATCAAAACGTGGTGCTGAATCCTGACGTAGGGCTTTGTAGAGTGCTTCACGCCCAATCCCTGCTTCTTTAGCGATTTGAGTCATGCCACGAGCTTTAGCAATAACACCAAGTGCATGGGCTAATTCAGCTGGATCATTTTCTTCAAGAACCATATTGAGATACATCACAATGTCTTCTTCAGTTTTGAGCGACTCAGCCATATCAAAACTTGGTAAATCAGCGACTTTAACCATTTTAATCCTCCAATGTTTTCGATAGTTTGACTGCCCGATCGATGTCTTGTTGTTGAGTTGATTTATCTCCACCACCAAGCATTACAATCACAACGTCACCATGTTGGATGTAATACATCCTCCATCCAGAACCGAAGAATTCTCTCATTTCCCAAACGCCATCTTGGAGAGGTTTAATGTCTCCCCAGTTTCCACGTTGAACCTTATCTAATCGACGATTCAGGCGGATACGGGTCATATTGTCTTTAATGCCATCCAACCATTCATCAAATTCTGGAAGACGTTTAATTTCAATCATGAGGATCCTTATCTTCTCACTATATTGTATTCGATCGAATACAATATGCAAGTAATTTATACGAACATCCATTAATTTCGTATAACACCATTATGTTAAATACATAATTTTTTTGGTTAAAATTTAAACTTTTTTACTGTTTTTCAGGCAAGATGCATATTTTTTTGAAGCCATACTTTCCTTGTCAGATGTTCAAACATTTTAAGGAGAAAGCAATGACACAAACAGCGAATGATCAACGTGCTACAGTAAAAAATCCTAATAATATTCAACATGCGCAGAATCAGGACAACCGTAGCCGACAATTGAATCCTAATCATAAACCTACGAAATCTAAATAAGGATGAAAACTATGAGCACAGCAGGTTGGCCTAGTACTACTGGAAATCCATCAGGTGGTGGCCGAGACAATAATCCACCTCGTAAATAAAAATTTATTTATCTTATAATATCAATTCAGAAGGCCAAAGATATTGGCCTTCTGAAGGATATTTCTTCAGGAAGGCTTCCCATATCACGATAAAATCTTCTGATGTAGCTAACGTAGAAACGCTGGCTGTTTTTTGAAAATGTTTATAATAAAAGTCTTGCCAAAAATATATTAACCATAGGCCAGCTATGGCATTAATACTTTCAAACCACTTATCTTCTGGAAGTTCATTTTTCAGGAATAAATAATTCTCTTCTGAGACTTGTTCATAAATTTCATCATTTTTAAACTCACCATAAGGTAGACCTAGGAACTCATAGACTTCATTCAAGTAGCATAGTCTTCTGTTTTCTCTAACTTTTTTAATTAGTTGTATAAATTCTTTAATTTGTTCATCTTCGAGAGAAGGATCTAACCATTGCTCAAAACCATTAGTTGGAGGAATAGTCTTCAGAATCTCGACTTTATGTCCTTTTGTTGCTTCAAACTTTGCATTTATCTTTAAGATAAATAAAAGAAAATCTGTAAAAGTTTTTGATGGGAAGTATGGTCGTTTATTTTTAAACTTAAACTTTAATGCTTGGTTTAGTGAGATTGATTGGAATCCCCACTTCTTAGAAATTAAATGATCTAAGTGAATTAAAATTAGCAGTATATTGACGCCAGAATTTCTAAGCATCTCATGACTAATAATATTCTTTAAATCACCGTTAAAGCTAAAGTTATTTACCAGAAAATCATGTAGTTTGCAGACATCTTCATATAAAAAATTATTTTTTTCTAATTCTGAAAATAGCTTTATATGCTCATTCCAATAAAAAAAATCGTTATTCTTAATTGGATATAGTTCTAAGATTTTTAAGCAGTATGCAAAATTATAGTTTTCTTCATCTACAGCTAAAGAAGTTGCTGAATTAAGTACGAAAAACCCCATTTCTGAAGCAAATTCGGATTTAATTTTAACTTTAGCTATTTCATCATTTTTAAATGGAACATTAGTATATTTTTTCTCAATTTTACCTAGTTTCTTAGCCAGGTTTTTATCCATATTTTTCAATATTAAACAGTAGAATTCTAAAGGATTCATGGATGCCCTAATTTTTTAAAAAATCTAAAATTAACATAATACACCTTATACGAAATGCGTTATAATTCCACTTAGAAATCAATGCTGTAGTTTCTAGTTGATAGCCCACCTTCCCCAAGGTGGGCTTTTTTTGTGATTTTTCACGTTCCACGCTTAAAATTCGAACAGTGTTTCATGATTTTTATAAGTTAAACTAAATTTAGTTGCTAATCCCAATAAGCTATTCACTAACTTGTAAATATCGGTATACCGCCTGACGACTAATCCCAAAAGCTTTCCCTAATGCCATTTTCGATGGATACTTCCCCTCCTTCCATGCTTGTCGTAAAGCTTCAGCTTGGTCAGGCTTTAGTTTATGCACCCGACCTTTGTACTTCCCCTCAGCAGAGGCGAGTTTTATTCCTTCCTTTTGCCGCTCTAAAATGATCTCACGTTCGAACTGTGCAAAAGCACCCATCATTTGAAGCATCAAATTATCCATCGGGGTGGATTCGGCTGTAAAAGTAATATTTTCTTTTACAAACTGGATGGCGATCCCTCGTTTGACCAGTTTATCTACTTCAGTGACCAAATCTTTTAGGCTTCGCGCAAAACGATCCATTGAATGTACAATCACCCTGTCCCCTTCCCGGACATAGTTCAACATTTCCTGAAATTTAGGTCGGTCAGTATTTTTACCTGAAGCACGGTCAACAAAAATCCGGTCGACCTCAATTCCTTCAAGTTGACGTCCAGTGTTTTGCTCGACAGAACTTACCCGGACATACCCTACTTTTTGGCCTTTCACTTTTTCACGCCCCAATTGGATAAAAATGAACAATTTCGTAAATTATAATTCTTTAACACTAAAGTTACATGTTACTTATGATTAAAAATCATTTAAATGATACATAATTTCATGAACTTTCAGATTGTAACTTTAGGGTATACTCTATAGTTACATAAATTTAGATATTAAAAACTTCTCTCCGATAAACCCAGTACGGTTCAATGATAAGATTAACCCGTTAGGTCAGGTGGCCTAACTTAAATAAAAAAGTCTCCGACAAACCCGGTACGGTTCAAAATCATTCCAGTCTAGTATTGGCTGTAGAAAAAGATTCTTCTGTTGCCTTATTCGAATTTTTAAAGACTTTACCTCTCTCTAGTGTATCCAGTCTGGTTGCTACCCTCCTGATCTTCCTGTTTTTTGTTACTTCGGCTGATTCAGGAGCCTTGATCACAGATTACCTTACGGCTAAAACGGAGCACTCCCCTGTTTGGCAACGTTTGTTCTGGACAGCTGTGATTGCTGTTCTTTCTATTATCTTGCTGATCGTTGGTGGTTTAAGTGGCTTGCAATCTGCAGTGATCATGAGTGCCTTGCCTTTTACTTTCATTATGCTGTTATTGTGCTGGGGGTTAATCAAGGCACTACGTTTAGATGTCTTAAAAGTACAGGCCCTACAAAGTGCTAGGATCACACCACGAGCTATACAAAACCCAAGAAGCTGGCAACAGCGTCTAGGTTTAATTATGCATTACCCACATTCTAAAGCCGAAGTAACAGCCTATATTCATCAGAATGTTCATCAGGCTTTTCAGAACATAAAACATGAATTTCAGCGCCGGAATCTGGATGTTTCAATCCGTGAGGTTGATGGGGGCTATTACTGAAAGTAGATCATCAAAATGAAATCAACTTCATCTATCAAGTCGTGGCTACTGAAACACGAGCTCCGAGTTTTATGCTCGATGACGAAAGTAGCCTCTCTCTGAAATATTACAAAGCGGAAGTTTTTCTAAAAGAAGGGGGGAAAAACTACAATGTCATGGAATGGACACAAGAAGATTTACTCCAGGACATTATTGATCAATACGAACGCCACTTGTATTTTTTAAATGTAGTCCGTAATTAAACAATCTACATAGCAGTTCAAATTAACAAGTATTAGTTTGAACTGCTATCTTTTTGATTAACAATATCTTGATTTACCAAAAAATCTAATAGTACAGCATCCGTCTTCATTCTAACCTTGAACCAATTTTCAATGCGAATTTGATCTTCACTCGATAGTGGTTCAGATGTTCTCACACTAAGTTGCAGTATTTGCTTTTGATTGGGATCAGTCGGTAAATCAATGCCTTGTCCTAGAAAAATAGAGCTTACAGTGGGATGCTGTGCACGTAGCTCTGCAAAAACATCATTTGCATTGGCAAATAAAGCATTTTTCACCCTTAATTCTTGCTGTAATTGTTTTACCTGTTCATCCTTTTGGCGCAGGGCTTCTTGTCCATTCAGATACAAATCACTCAATACCCCAGATTTTAAGGCAGTCACATCAACCTTATCATCATTGGTTTGATGCACAATAATTTTAGTTCCTTCGAGATTTGCAACAGCAAGTCTCCCTTCAATATTCTGCAACGTCGCCTGACTTAAGGGGGCACTGTTGCAAATAACCACGAATGGTAAGCTGAAGACTGTTTTAGCTAAAGGTGCAGCATATGAATCCTTTCCATGGTCGGCATTTTCAGGGCGAAATCATTCTTTGGGCTGTGCGCTGGTATTG
>NZ_JACBEZ010000062.1:0-5922 GCF_013391465.1 Acinetobacter sp. SwsAc2
AAATGTATATCGTTGGCAGAAGAAGTTATTTAGACCAATGATCAAAAACTTCATTGATGACTTTATTCTCGATAAAAATCATCTGCTACCACAGAGAGTCTATAAATAACAGTGCGTAAGTCCTATACTATTTTTATCAATCAATAAAAAAGCACCCCAAATGGAGTGCTTTTTTTTTACTCAGTCAAAGACTACAGCTTAAATTTCACGTACCGCACCTTTAGAGGCACTGGTGGTATGCATCGCATAGGCTTTTAAAGCTTTAGAGACTTTACGTGGACGCTGTTCAGCAGGTTGCCAGCCTTTGGCTTCTTGTGCTTCACGGCGCGCAGCCATGGTTGCTTCATCCACCGCTAAGTGAATACTACGGTTTGGAATATCGATTTCGATACGGTCACCATCTTCCACCAAACCAATTGCACCGCCTTCAGCTGCTTCTGGAGACACGTGACCAATGGATAGACCTGATGAACCGCCCGAGAAACGACCATCGGTGAGTAAAGCGCAATCTTTACCAAGCCCTTTCGATTTTAAGTAACTGGTTGGATACAACATTTCTTGCATACCCGGACCACCACGTGGGCCTTCGTAGCGAATCACCACCACATCGCCAACGGTAATTTTTCCGCCTAGAATCGCTTCTACCGCAGCATCTTGGCTTTCAAACACACGTGCCGTGCCGTTGAATTTCAAGATGGAATCATCTACACCCGCAGTTTTTACAATACAGCCTTCAAGCGCAATGTTGCCGTACAGCACAGCCAAACCACCATCTTGAGAGAAAGCATGTTCAGCATTACGAATGACGCCATTGTTACGATCACCATCTAATCGTGAGTAGTAACGGTCTTGTGAAAATGCAGTTTGCGTCGGTACACCGCCCGGTGCTGAACGGAAGAATTGATACACGTCTTCGTCTTCAGTACGGATGATGTCCCACTTGTCCAAAGCATCTTTTAAGGTTTTTTCATGCACAGTTGGCACAGACGTATCCAACAACCCTGCACGATCCAATTCACCCAAGATCGACATGATGCCACCTGCACGGTGTACATCTTCCATGTGCACGTCTTGTTTTGCAGGGGCAACTTTACACAGCACAGGCACTTTACGTGACAAACGGTCAATGTCGGTCATGGTAAAGTCAACTTCAGCTTCATGTGCCGCTGCCAACAAGTGTAGAACGGTATTGGTTGAACCACCCATTGAAATATCCAGCGTCATAGCATTTTCAAAGGCTGCTTTGGTGGCAATTGAACGCGGCAACAAGCTGTAATCGTTTTGTTCGTAATGGCGTTTGGTAATTTCAACGATCAATTGACCCGCTTTTTCGAATAATTTTTTACGATTGGCATGGGTTGCTAAAGTTGAACCATTGCCCGGAAGCGATAGGCCCAAAGCTTCGGTTAAACAGTTCATTGAATTTGCAGTAAACATGCCTGAACATGAACCACAGGTTGGACAAGCTGAACGTTCGTATTCAGCCACTTCTTCATCAGTGAAGCTGTCATCTGCTGCGACAATCATGGCATCAACCAGGTCAATCGCGTGTTCATTACCACGGATTTTCACTTTACCCGCTTCCATCGGCCCGCCAGAGACAAACACCACTGGAATATTCAAGCGCATAGACGCCATCAACATGCCCGGGGTAATTTTGTCACAGTTTGAAATACAGACCATCGCATCAGCACAGTGCGCATTGACCATGTATTCCACTGAGTCAGCGATGAGGTCACGTGAAGGCAATGAATACAGCATGCCATCGTGTCCCATCGCGATCCCATCATCGACCGCAATGGTATTAAATTCTTTAGCTACGCCACCTGCTTTCTCAATTTGACGTGCCACAAGTTGACCTAAGTCTTTTAAATGAACGTGACCCGGTACAAATTGAGTGAATGAGTTGACTACCGCAATAATCGGCTTACCAAAGTCTTCGTCTTTCATCCCCGTTGCGCGCCATAAGCCACGCGCACCCGCCATGTTTCTTCCGTGTGTTGATGTTTTTGAACGATAGTCAGGCATTATACTTTTCCAACATAGTTGTGCTTGAGATGAATGTCCACATTCACTCTGGCTAAAATCTGAGTTCTGAGAGTGTCAAACTGTCAAAAATTTAAACATAGCATATTCGCATTCTGCGTAAATCTCGTTTTTAGGCATCTCGACCTAAATTATCGAAGGCAGTAAGTTTGCGCGCTACATTTTAACCGATGAGCTGACATTCAATTGCATATGGAAACTACTATAACCCGTTCAATCGCCTTGCAATACAAAACTTCTATGAATAATTTTTAAATTTTGCATGAGTTTTATTTATATGAAATACAAATTTTGAGCGATACGCTATCAAGGGTCCTTTCTCTATTTTTTGAATAAAACTCTCGTACATCATCTAGTTAGAACTACTCTATCGGCTTTTTATGCAGGATAAATCTGTAGCTGCTCGAGTTTTGCTATAATTGTTTTAATCTTCTCCTTTTTTCCGAGTATTTCTTGAAAATCATCTTTGCAGGCACGCCCGAATTTGCGGCTGTGGCATTAGACGCTCTCCTAAAAACAGAACATGAAATTGTAGCCGTCTATACGCAACCTGACCGTAAAGCAGGTCGTGGGCAGAAACTTACCGCTTCAGCCGTGAAGCAGTTGGCTTTAGCGCATGATATTCCTGTGTATCAACCGCTGCATTTTAAGTCCTCAACTGAAGAAGGTCTGGCTGCTCAAGCTGAACTCAAAGCCTTAAATGCAGATGTGATGGTGGTGGCTGCTTATGGCCTTATTTTGCCGCAAGTGGTTTTGGATACGCCTAAATATGGCTGTTTGAACATTCACGGTTCACTGTTGCCCCGCTGGCGGGGTGCAGCGCCTATTCAACGCGCAATTTCTACTGGAGATACCGAAACCGGGGTCACCATTATGAAAATGGCGGCTGGCTTGGATACGGGCGATATGATGTATAAAACCTACTGTCCGATTGAAGCTACCGATACCTCTGCAAGCTTGCATGATAAATTGGCACAACAAGGGGCTGAAGCGACGGTCAAAGTGTTAGCCTCTGAAAGCACATTGCAGCACTATTTAGACAACCGCGAAGTGCAAGATGAAGCTTTGACACTCTATGCACACAAACTCTCTAAGGCTGAAGCGCAAATTGATTGGACTTCAACAGCGGTGCAAATTGACCGTAATATTCGCGCATTTAACCCATGGCCTGTCGCATTTATCGCACTGGATGAAAGCAATAATCTGCGCGTTTGGGGTTCGATGTTGTCTCAAGAAAATGCCCAAGCTCAAGCTGCAGGGACCATTTTAGCCATCGATAAACAAGGTGTTCATGTGGCTTGTGGCGATGAACAAGCAGTGTGTTTAAGCTCTCTGCAATGGCCTGGTGGTAAACCCCTAAATGCCGTACAAATTTTACAAACCCAAAAACTAAATATTGGACAAATTTTATAATGAAACAATCTCCCCACGCCTCAGGTAAGACTCTAAACTTACGTGCTCAGGTTGTTAAAACGTTATTGGCTGTCCAAAATGGTCAATCACTGGCATCGGTACTTCAGCAACACATGGCGATTGTGTCTGACAAAGACCGTGCCTTGTACCATGAATTAGTTCTTGGCTGTTTACGCCAATGGCATGCGCTTAAACAAGTGACTTTACCGTTGTTGACTAAGCCACTGGAAAACCAAGTCGTTGAAACTTGTTTATATGTGGGTTTATACCAATTGCTGTGTACCCGCGTTGCAGCGCATGCCGCGATTTCTGAAACGGTAGAAGCAGCCAAACAATTGGGTATGGAAAGCTTAAGCGGTGTGGTGAATGCTATTTTGCGCCGTGCAACACGTGAAACTGAGCAGTTCTATGATGTTCTGGAACAAGCCTCAAATTTGCCAAGTTGGTTATCCAAACGTTTGAAAAAGGACTGGGGTGAGCAACTGGCTGAAATTAGCTACGAGCTGAAACAAGTTGCGCCCTTAACCTTGCGCGTCAACACCTTACAAGTTAGCCGTGACGAATATCTTGAAATTTTAGAAGATGAAGGCATTGAAGCACACGCGTGTGAACTTTCAAATGTTGGCATTGTGCTGGATGACAGTCTTCATATCCCAAGCCTGCCGGGTTTTGAGGTGGGTGGTTTTTCAGTACAAGATGAACATGCGCAACTCTGTGCAACCTTGTTGCCCGACTTAAATGGCAAATTCGTAATTGATGCCTGTGCAGCACCTGGCGGCAAGACAGCGCATATTTTAGAGATGTATCAGCCAAAAAAACTGATTGTACTCGACCAAGATGAAAAACGCTTAAAACGTGTGTCTGAAAACTTAGAGCGTTTGGCTTTAAGCGAAGAGCCTGTGGAAATTATCACTGCCGATGCGGTGAAGTGGACATCACCTGAACTTGCAGATTGTATCGTTCTCGATGCACCCTGTTCTGCCATTGGAGTAATCCGTCGCCATCCCGATATTCGTTTACTGCGTCAGTCGGGCGATATTGCTAAAACAGTACAACTCCAAAAGCAAATTCTTGAAAATATGTGGCAACAACTTAAAGTCGGCGGCACATTGCTATACATCACCTGCTCGATTTTGAAAGCCGAAAATGAACAGCAAATGGTCGACTTCTTTGTTGAACATACGGATGCGAAAGAAATTAAAATTGATGCCGATTGGGGGCTTGAGCAGATTCATGGTCGCCAACTACTCCCTCAAGTAGGGCGTGGCGATGGTTTTTATTATTGTCGCATTGAAAAGATTTAAAAATTAAAGGAGCTGAAAAGCTCCTTTTTTAATCGAGAACTGGTATGGGTCCAAATTTTCCTAAACTTATACTTTGAAGTGATGCAGTAAGTATTTTTTACTGATTGCGTACTATAGTTTAGTCATGCAGTCAAACATATAATGATAACCCCTTCATTCTTTGTTTAATTATATATCAGCGTAATCGTAGCCTGTGCCTGAACCAGCGTTGCTGGTACAGTAGCGACATTTGAATAGTAACGCGCTTTAAATGCTTTAGAAACCGTACCACTGGAACCAATGGTTCCAAAACTAAAAAAGCTATTTGAACTATTAATATTTTTCGGGGCAATCGATAAAGCGCCTCCAACACTGTCGGTAATTTGCACTGAAACATTAGGAGAATGGATATTTTTTAATAATCCACTCTGATTACTTGCAGATGCATCATTATTATCAGTTAACAAGGCAAGTAGAGTTTTATTGCTATCCTCTGAACTACAGCGACTCACATCCACTGTAAATGAAGTATCTCCAGCAGTTTGACCTACCGCAGTAAAGCTACTACTTGGTATAGTTGGTAAATTAACATTAATTGCTGCACCATTATTAATTACACAGGTGGATTTTGTAATTTGAAAAGAACCATTCATCACGACTGGAACAGTGGTTGTCTTTGGATTAGAGTTTATAAGTGAAGTTCTATCTATGACTGAAAAATTACCCAATTTTAAATTTGAGATATTATAAGTGCCCTCAGCATTATTTAAACCCGATACCAAGATCCGGACTTTTTGTAATCGCAAGCCACGCGTATCACTGGTACCAGAATAGAGGGGCTTTGTTGCACAAAGATTTAAAAGATAACACTCTGCTCATTTGAACAGAATTCAAGTGACAACTTGGGTATGAGGACGACCTAATTCTGTAAATTTGTTCAATACGGCTATGCGTGCATGAATCTCATTCACCTGACTAGAAAAACTCCTTGCTGTTAATTTATCACCTAATAGTTTGATGCAATGCATCTTGGTTTCAACTAAACTTCGACGATGATAACCAGACCATTTTTCCCAAAGCGTTCTTCCTAAACGTTTAACTGTTTTCAGTAACTCATTCCGCTCTAAAGATCTCAATTTCTGATCTTTCCATGGTTTTGCATTTTTTCTTGGCGGAATGA
>NZ_JACBEZ010000063.1:0-5863 GCF_013391465.1 Acinetobacter sp. SwsAc2
TTAAACAAAGCTTGGATATAACATCCAGGCTTTATAAAAAAGTACCTAGCTGTTACCCTTGTCCTGATTTTTTTACTCTAAAACGTTCTTTCATCTTATGACACTTACGCCACCTTAAGTTTATTTACCGTCTTAAATCTGTAAATAACTCATCACTGTCTAGTGATGTGGTGTAGTCGCTTGTGTGTTGTATATATCACATCACTAGCCTATCTGAAAAATTAAAAAACAGGCTATGTTTATGTTGTCTAATGTCCGAGAACAGTGGTTCTCTAACATCCGTGGGGATGTACTTGCTGGATTAGTCGTCGGTCTTGCACTCATCCCTGAAGCCATCGCATTTTCAATTATTGCAGGTGTAGATCCTAAAGTCGGTCTATACGCATCTTTCTGTATAGCCGTCGTGATTTCTTTCGTAGGCGGTCGTCCAGCTATGATTTCAGCAGCTACAGGGGCTATGGCACTGCTCATGGTTACTTTGGTCAAAGAGCATGGGCTTGAATACCTGCTTGCAGCAACAATTTTGACGGGTGTAATTCAAATAATGGCTGGCTATTTAAAGCTCGCCAAGTTAATGCGATTTGTATCTAAATCTGTGGTTATTGGATTCGTAAATGCGTTAGCAATTTTAATTTTTATGGCTCAGCTGCCTGAACTGATTAATGTGACCTGGCATGTATATGCTTTAGTTGCTTTAGGTTTGGCGATTATTTATCTCTTCCCTATGATTCCCAAATTAGGAAAATTATTGCCTTCTCCACTTGTCTGCATCATTGCAATCACATTACTGGCAATTGCTCTAGGAATTGATGTAAGAACTGTGGGTGATATGGGATCGTTACCTGACACACTTCCAATGTTCTTGATTCCAAATATTCCTTTGAATATTGAAACATTGATGATTATTTTGCCTTATTCAGTCGCACTGGCGGCTGTAGGTTTACTTGAATCGATGATGACAGCAACCATCGTGGATGAAATGACAGATACACCAAGTGATAAATTCCAAGAATGTAAAGGACAAGGTATCGCGAATATTGCTTCTGGCTTTATGGGGGGGATGGCCGGTTGTGCCATGATTGGTCAATCCATGATTAACGTGAAATCGGGTGGTCTTACACGCTTATCAACATTCTCTGCGGGTATTTTTCTTCTTATTCTGGTTGTATTTATCAGCGATTGGCTCAAAGTGATTCCAATGGCTGCATTGGTAGCGGTAATGATCATGGTCTCTATCAGTACCTTTGAATGGAGTTCTGTCACTCAGTTAAAAGATAATCCTAAGAGCAGTAATATCGTCATGATTGCGACTGTGATTGTAGTTGTTGCTACGCATAACCTGGCTTTGGGTGTGTTAACAGGCGTATTACTTTCAGCTTTGTTCCTAGCGAATAAACTTGAAAATGATATCCAAGTAATAGCATCTTTTGAAGGAACAGCCCGTTTATATGATTTGAGAGGTCAGATCTTCTTTAGTTCTTCTGAAAAATTCATGCAAGGGTTTGACTTTAAAGAGAATGTAAAGGATGTGATTATTGATTTGACCCATTCTCACATTTGGGATGTAACATCAGTCGCCATGCTTGATTCTGTTGTAAATAAATTCCAAAAGAATAGTGTGAATGTCACTGTGCGTGGCTTAAATGAAGCCAGCTCTATCATGATTGATAAGTATGGAACACATGCCAGAATCTAAGTGCAGGAGATTTTACGTTTATGTAGAATCTCTAAAATTAACATAATACACGTTATACGAATCTAAAAATGGGAGCCTTTAGCTCCCATTTTTACTATATTTTTTAAAGTTTTAGGCGTGTTGTACAGTGAGTTTTAAGCCTAACGCATTTACTACACGATTAATCGTATCAAAACGTGGTGCTGAATCATGACGTAGGGCTTTGTAGAGTGCCTCACGCCCAATCCCTGCTTCTTTAGCAATTTGAGTCATGCCACGAGCTTTAGCAATAACACCAAGTGCATGGGCTAATTCAGCTGGATCATTATCTTCAAGAACCATATTGAGATACATCACAATGTCTTCTTCAGTTTTGAGTGACTCAGCCATATCAAAACTTGGTAAATCAGCGACTTTAACCATTTTAATCCTCCAATGTTTTCGATAATTTGACTGCACGATCGATGTCTTGTTGTTGAGTCGATTTATCTCCTCCACCAAGCATTACAATCACTACGTCACCATGCTGGATGTAATACATTCTCCATCCAGCACCGAAGAATTCTCTCATTTCCCAAACGCCATCTTGGAGAGGCTTAATGTCTCCCCAATTTCCACGTTGAACCTTATCTAATCTACGATTCAGACGAATACGGGTCATATTGTCTTTAATGCCATCTAACCATTCATCAAATTCTGGCAGACGTTTAATTTCAATCATGAGAATTCCTTATCTTCTCACTATATTGTATTCGATCGAATACAATATGCAAGTAGTCTATACGGACATCCATTAATTTCGTATAACAGCCATTATGTTAAATCAGGTTTAAAACTTAATATCATGTGAATTAAAGTAGGTCGGATCAAACTCTATCTCTCCTATTTCATCCTCGATAATTTGCATGTAATCGTCATATCTTGGATGTTTAGGGTCTTGTAATGCATCTAAAATATCAAGATATCCAAAAATTCCTCCAATATCTTCAAATGGAGCATGATTTTGACCATCTATACAACATGGATATTTTTTATTTAAATCAGGAGATTGTCTGCTTTCTACAGTAATCAAATGTTCCCAACAATCGCCAAAATCATATGTATATATAATTTTTTTACCTACACGTAGAACTTCTTTCAATTTTTGTCTTTTATTGATCTTTTCATGCTTAATAGTCGTGAATTCATGTAAATGGCTATCTTCCCAATCAAAAGCAGATTGAATTGCCTTATGGAGCGTAGATAAAGTAGCTGCCGATGAAATTTGAATAGTTCTCCAGATTTCAGGATCACTGCCTAGAAGACTAATTTTTAATTGAAAAACTTCATCAGAAGATTTGAGCTTTACAGTTCCCATAACAGCCTAGTTCTCAAAAAATAGTTTTAGTAAATCTAAAATTAACATAATACACGTTATATGAACTTACCAAGCATGCCCTTCTGTCATGATTTTTCTATCAAAAGAGTATAGCTGAATGATGGCGAGCCAAATCGCATACAATATCTATTATTAGACTTAATGTAATAATTAAATGATAGTGTTATCATTAATCTAATAGAATTAAGATTAAATGATAGAAATGAATACACGTATTTATCTACGAGCTTCAACTAAAGATCAAGATGCAGAAAGGGCTTTGCAGATTCTTCAGGATCTAAACCAAAACTTGAATTTGGGTGAAACCATTGTGTACGTGGAAAACTATAGTGGTACGAAGTTAGACCGACCTGAATTGAATAAGCTACTGTCAGAAGCAAATCAAGGTGACACATTGTTAGTTGAAAGTATTGACCGCTTATCACGCCTAACCCAACGAGATTTTCAAGAGCTGAAGCGCAGGATCCAGGAGAAGGGACTTCGTTTAGTCGTAGCAGATCTTCCTACTACCTACCAAATGATTCAAACCAGTGACAGCATTACTCATTCAATCCTGGAACTCATCAACAATATGTTGATTGATCTCCTGGCAACAATGGCTCGCCTAGACAATGAGAAACGTATAGAACGTATTAAGCAGGGCCTGGCACGTTCAGGTTACAAGCCAACAGGTAAGAAAGCCAATGAGGCTAAGCACAAACGAATAAAAGAATTGCTAGCAGCTGGCAATATGACTAAGGAAGAAATTGCCAAAGCAGTGAATTGTGGAGTTGCAACTGTCTATCGAGTTGCTAAAGTTATCTAAAAGCGGACATTTTTACTTTGGAGAAACCGGACATTTCTATTTTGGAGTTACATGTAATGTTATTTCGCATAAGAGATTTTATGTTAAATAAAAAGGTGTCTATACAATTGGTGGTTATTAACTTTCAACTTTAATCTACAATTTTTGATTTAATCAAAAATATCATTTTATATAAGTGAGTAATACATTGGAATTAAAAGAAATTAATTTGAAAACTGCTGAAGAAATGTATGACCTTTTCTCCCCAACTACTGGTATATTTTCAAAAGATCTAGCTTCAAGACGATGGCTATTTAGAGGCTTACCTGATTCAACGTACAAATTGATTCCCACAGCATTAAGAGATGGAAGTCAAGAGCTGATGAATCGAATCGCTGGTAGAGAGTGTGTACCTAATTATGACTCTACAGCTATTCAACTGTATTACGAGTTCAATGTTCTTGCTAAATTTTATTCTGAAGTAGATATGCAAGGATTACCTGTTGCAGACGATGCTCCTGAGCTAAGACCATTTTTATATAGGCCTACCACATCGGCTTTAAGCTACCTACAACAATTATTACAGAACGAACAAAGATGGCCTCCTAAATCTTTATATGGGCTTGCTGCATTAGCACAACACCATGGTCTCCCTACGAGATTACTTGATTGGAGCCTTGATCCATACATAGCATGCTTCTTTGCATGCCAACCTCATAACACTAGTAATCCTGAATTAGCTATTTGGGCAGTCGATAGTTATGCTATCGAGAGAAGTGCCGGTGCAGTAGAAATAGTTACAGCACCTGCGGCTAGCAATCCTAATCTTCATGCACAACGTGGAGTTTTTACAGTTAATCCTATATCTCTTAATAATGAAAATGCTTTTGGCTCACTTCAAATACAATCGGTAGATGAACTACTTAACTCAGTTAGATCTATCGAGTCACCTTTAATGTATAAAATCCTTATGCCACGAAGCGAGTCTACAAAGTTACTGTCTATTATCAATCGAATAGGTTACAAACCAAGTACTCTTTTCCCAGGGTATGAAGGGGCCGCCAAAACAGTTTTAGGAAGTCCTATAACATGTAAGTTAGTTAATGATAATTGGAAATCAAGAATTACTATGCTTATTCCAGAAAGTGAAGTACATATTGCAAAAGTAGTGTCAGCTCTTATTGACCCCTTTACAGAAGGAAGTAAAACCTTTGATAGTTGTTTTGAAAAGATAGAAGGTGGGCATCGCTATCGAGCAATGTCTACTGTTGCACCAATTGAAGCCTCTTCCTTCTTTAGACAAATAGCAGAAGGTATTAAGGGAGCTATTTTTTTCTTTCAAAATGAAGACATACTTGTTGATACAAACTCAGAATTAGATTGTGGAGCTAGTTATCAGCCACGAGATCTAATAGATAAATTGGGATTTCGACCAATTTAAATCAATGTATTTTAAAAGTGAATAGACACTAGATTTTCTAGACATTTTTATTGGTGAATAACACAAAAATGGGAACTCTAAGCTCCCATTTTTATTGATGATTTTTTAAATCTTTTAGCATGGCATCCCGTAAAATTTTATTCATACGTGTCTGATAGCCTTTGCCTTGTGCTTTTAGCCATTGCATAACATCTGCATCAATGCGTACTGTAGTCACTTGTTTAGTTGGCTTATAAAACGGATTTTGGACAGCATTTTTCCAAAAGCTTTCATCAAGTTCAGGAATGTCCGAAAAGTCTATTTCACTGTCTGGGCGTTTAGCCAGGGCTTCAAGTCTTGCCTTTTGTTCTTCAGACAAAACAGGAGGATTATTCAAATCCATTTTGTAAGTAACGGTTTTGCTCATACTGTTTCCTCTCTTTTTTCTCTGCCTGTCGTGCCGAAATAATGCGGATATGAGAGGTGGTCCCACATGTTTGAACAACTAAAAGCTTATTTATAAGTGATACTCTGCTCTAGTTAAGCTACCTTATTTTGTTGTGGTAGCTGGTCATAGTAAAACTCATCTGGAGTCATTTTGTCCAG
>NZ_JACBEZ010000064.1:0-5404 GCF_013391465.1 Acinetobacter sp. SwsAc2
CCCGAACTCAGAAGTGAAACCTCTTAGCGCTGATGGTAGTGTGGAGTTATCCATGTGAGAGTAAGTCATCGCCAGCTCATTAATTCTAAATCCCCCTCCGCTAATCGCTGAGGGGGATTTTTTTATGATGAAAATATTAAATAATAAAGAAAAAGCGAAATATTAAGTGGGAAAGAAGAGAATTAGAGCGGAGAATACACGCTAAATTATACAAAAATACATTTATATAAATTAAAATTATGTGAAACATCTATTGTTTATCAAAGAATTTGATGTAGTGCAAATTATTTTTTCGTCATTTTTATACAACTTTAGTCTAGTTTTTCCAAAAAAAGCTGTTTCAATTGTTTTATTTATAGACAAAAACTGAATTATGATTCATTTTATGTAAAAGTGAATTTGGATTCACTTTTTATAATAAAGCTCACAATTGGAGGTGAGAGAAAAATGACAGCGACAACAATGAATGTAAATGCTGTAATCGATCAGGCTAAGTTTAAGCCTTTTCATTTAACGGTTGTTTTGTGGTGCTTATTCGTCGTCTTATTTGACGGCTATGATTTAGCAATTAACGGTGTGGCTTTACCGCTTTTAATGAAAGAGTGGGGTATGACGGCTGTTCAAGCGGGAATGCTAGCCAGTACGGCCCTAGCAGGCATGATGTTTGGTGCAATGCTATTTGGGATGCTGGCCGATAAAATTGGCCGTAAAAAAGTCATTATTATCTGTGTTACGTTGTTCAGTGGGTTCACTTTTGCGGGTGGCTTTGCATCAAACCCGACTGAATTTGGTATTTTACGCTTTATTGCGGGTCTTGGAATTGGTGGTGTATTACCGAACTTGGTCGCTTTAACTTCGGAATATGCGCCTCAGAAGTTTCGTAGTACTTTGGTGACCGCGATGTTTAGTGGCTATGCAATGGGTGGAATTATGGCAGCACTACTAGGTGTTGCGTTTACGCCAACCTTTGGCTGGAAGATCATGTTTTTCATTGCGGGTATTCCATTACTGTTTATTCCTATTTTATGGAAATTCTTACCTGAATCAGTCACTTTTTTAGTGAAAGACCAGCAAACAGAAAAGGCACGCAGCATTATTCAACGTCTGGTACCTGAAGAGACTGTAACTTCAGATACTGTTCTAGTGCTGAATGAAGCAAAAGTCCCTGATGCATCTGTCGCTGCCTTGTTTAAAAATGGCCGTGGTATGGGTACAGTTTTATTTTGGTGCTGCTTCTTCATGTGCTTATTGATGGTTTATGCCCTAGGAAGCTGGTTACCAAAACTGATGATGGCTGCGGGTTATTCGATGGGCAGCAGTTTAATGTTCCTCCTTTCCTTGAACATTGGTGCGGTGATTGGCACTGCTGGTGGTGGTGTGCTTGCGGATCGTTTCCACTTGAAACCTGTCATTATTAGCATGTTGACTGTCGGGGCATTTGCATTGGTGGGTTTAGGCTTTAATTCACCACAACCTGTAATTTATTTATTGGTTGCACTTGCAGGAGCTGCTTCAATCGGTTGTAGTATTTTACTATATAGCTATGTGGCGCAATATTATCCATTGGCTGTTCGTTCAACTGGGTTGGGTTGGGCATCAGGAATTGGCCGTGTGGGTGCAATCGTGGGTCCAATTGTCATTGGTGTATTGTTGGGCATGGAATTACCACATAAGTTGAATTTTATTGCTGTGGCAATTCCTGCGGTACTTGCTGCGATAGCAGTTTCTTTTATCCGTTTAAATAGTGCTGAAGAAGCAGTTAAAACTCAGGTGAAAGTTTCAAGTTCAATCAAAGCATCTTCTTAGTTAAATCTTAAATAAATAAAAGGCTCTCGTTGTGAGGGCCTTTATTTTTTTCAAAATAGATGTACCGTTGGATGGTATTTGATCGTGTTTGAAGGAGAGTGCTATGCTAAAGGCAGCTTTAAATAGGGCAGTACAATAACAATGATTAAGCAGCAGAAAAAACTCGAACCTGAGCAAAGTGAACGTTTATTCAACATCCTAGAACAGCGTTTTCAGCAGTACACTGAACGTCATATGCAAATTAGTTGGGCATTTGTCCGAGAAAAACTTTTGCAGTCTCCGGAAAAATTATACGCCTTACAACAAATGGAAATGAGTAGAGGTGAGCCTGATGTCGTGGTTTTACCGAATACACAAGATGTGTATTTTTTTGATTGTTCGATTGAGTCACCGAAGGGGCGACGGAGCATGTGTTATGACCGAGAGGCACTATTGAGTCGCAAGGATCATCCGCCTGAAAATACAGTGCTCGATTGGGTACAGGCGTATGGCTTAAGCTTAGTGACGGAACAACAGTATTATCTTTTACAGCAGATCTTTAATTTTGACTTGAAAACATCCAGTTGGGTTGAGACTCCAGCTGAATTACGTCAGCAAGGCGGGGCAATTTTTTGTGATCAGCGCTATGGTCGTACGTTTACCTATCATAATGGCGCTGCTTCGTACTATGCGAGTCGAGGATTTCGGACTTATATTCAGCTTTAACTGTGGAATAGAGAAAAAAAGAAACCCCGACATCCTGTCGAGGTTTCTTTGTATTTCAGTGTTTAGATACAACTCCTGTCATACCTCACATCCTGATGCTCAAACTGATTATTGTTGTTTTAAGTTTGGGAAACGTCCTGTTTCCTGATGATTTAAATATACATGGCGGTGGCTGTTGTTCATACAGCATTTTAACCACGCTATTTGTAAGCCTAAGCTGACAAAAGTGAATGGCTTATAATTTTTGCTTAGTGCTTTAGATCAGCATCGTTTAAATAGCCTAATCAATGCTAGATTGGCTTAATGAACTGATCCTGCTCGACAACGATAGGGTTTGACCGTTTTTCCTTTTTAATATAGAGCATCACTGGTATCGCGCAGTTGTAAATATGACTGCTCGATAAATACAGAACAATATTAAAAAGTTGTATGCATGCATGTGATGTTCATCAGAAACATGATCAATCTTCTCCGATGGAGTGGATATTTGAATAAAAATGTGAAAAGTAATGTTTTATACATACAATTGATGGCTTGAGCAGCCTTTAGATTGATTTTTTAGTAGGTTGAACATCGTTGAGGGATATTAAAATTTTATGCAGCGAAATAGGTGGAATAAATCATTCCAAAAAGTTTGTTAATTTATAACTAATTTTGTACAATAAATAAGCTGATTAATTGAACGGTTGAATCAGCACACATTATAAAAATGGAATATTTGAAGCAGAAATTACAGAATATTTTTATAAAAGTGAGTATTGTTGAACCATATAAAAGGGAAGTTTAATCGACACACTTTAACCAAGGTTTTGTGAAAACTCCTCTGTTTGTCATTTAGAACCTTGCACCCAAAAGGTCGAAGCTAAATCAAACACTCAAGATTAATATTAAATGGTTCTTTTTTGTTGCGAGATAACCAAATAAAAAGCAATTAAAAGGGACCTAGGTTTAGGTGTTTTATGTCAGGAACTCGTGAAAACTGGACATCACGATCTGGTTTTATTATTGCAGCTGTAGGTTCGGCTGTAGGTTTAGGTAATATTTGGCGTTTCCCTTATGTTGCTTATGAAAATGGTGGCGGTGCCTTTCTTATTCCTTATTTATTGGCGTTAATTACCGCTGGTTTACCTCTGTTATTTTTAGATTATGCAACGGGACACCGTAGCTCGGGGTCACCACCTAAAGCCTATCGGGCTTTGTTTAAAGGCGGTGAAACGTTGGGTTGGTGGCAAGTCTGTGTGTGTATCATCATTGGTTTGTACTATGCCAGCGTACTGACGTGGGCGGGAAGCTATGTTTACTTCTCGATTGGTCAGACTTGGGGCAGTGACCCTGAAAGTTTCTTCTTTAATACCTACTTACAAACTTCGAAAGCAACAGGTTTCGATTTACAGTTTGTAAGCCATTTATTTTGGCCAATCGTGGGAATTTGGGCACTGACCTTAATTATTCTGTTTGGCGGGGTTAAAAAAGGCGTTGAATTATCGAATAAGATTTTCATGCCTTTGCTATTCGTTTTATTCACCATTTTAGTGGTGCAATCACTTCGTTTACCCGGTGCAGCAGAAGGCTTAAATGCATTCTTTACGCCGAACTGGTCTGCGATGATGGACTATAAAGTGTGGTTGGCGGCGTATGGTCATACCTTCTTCTCGCTTTCTGTGGGTTTCGGGATCATGGTGACTTATGCATCTTACTTAAAGCCAAAGACCAATTTGACAGGCTCAGGTTTAATCGTTGGTTTTGCCAATGCTTCAACTGAAATCTTGGCGGGTATTGGTATTTTTGCTGCATTGGGCTTTATGGCGCATGCCGCAGGCAAAGAAGTTCAAGATGTGGTGAGTGGTGGTATCGGTTTGGCATTTATTGCTTTCCCGAAAATCATTTCAAGTCTTGGTGCAGGTGCTGATTTATTCGGTCTATTGTTCTTCTCATCATTATTTGTTGCCGGTATTTCTTCCATGGTCAGTATCTTGGAAGTGCCGATTGCAGCAATGCAGGATAAGTTAAAATGGAGCCGTAAAAAAGCAGTTACCATTATTGGTGGTGGTAGTGCACTGGTTTCAGTGATCTTATTCTCAAGTGTGAATGCGATTAAATTGGTAGATATCGTGGATCACTTTATCAATAACATTGGCATTGTGGGTGGCGCGCTTGTTTCTATTCTTTGTATTACTTGGTTTAAGCGTTCAGCATTGATTGAGTTGCGTGATCACGTAAACCGTATTTCCACAATTCAACTCGGTAAGGGTTGGGCATTTACCTTGACCGTGATTACTTCACTCGTGTTATTAACGACGTTGAGCATGACGTTATTTAATTTGGTGAAAAATGGTTACGATACCTATAGCATGAGTCTGCAAGGGCTATTTGGTTGGGGCAGTGTGATTTTCTGTGCTGTCCTCGCAATCGTACTCAGCAAAGTTAAAGATCGCTAGGAGAAAAAAATGAATACTTCAGCAATCGTAATGATGGTGATTTCAATGTTGTTTGTTTGGGGTGGACTTGTATTGTCTATTCTTCACTTGATGAAAAATCCAGAAGAGCTCGATGATGTTCTTGAAGAAGTGAAAGACCAGCATACGTTGTAATACTGGATGAAAAAGGCAATTCATTGATTTCATTTGTAATCAGTGAATGATAAAAAACCGAGTGAATGTCACTCGGTTTTTTATGGACTTTTAACAGGTTTAAGAGAGCTGTAGCACTGACCGGCTTTGTTGCACAAACCTAGCCTATAAGGTTTATTCAGTCCTATAATTTCAAAATGATCAAATCTTTATTTAGACTCTCTTTACGCATGGTCACAGGTTTTGTTCAAAGTCTGATTAAACTTTGTGGATTAAATTGGACCGCACCAGATTACAGTACGCTTTGTCGAAGACAAAAACAT
>NZ_JACBEZ010000065.1:0-5115 GCF_013391465.1 Acinetobacter sp. SwsAc2
CTTGACTCAAGCATTAATGCAGTACGATCTTCAAAGTTAAGATGATGGTATGACAATTTTATATACTCCATAAACCCTTTAAATTAATTAGGTGGTTTATGTCGCACTTCAAGTTTTACTCTGCCCTCCATTGTTTTCAATTTATCGGATTTCTAAAAACATGAGATATATGTTTCAATAAAAGTTTTTAAGAACTTTATACACCAAATACCAATGCTTCACTTATGATAAAGTGGATTAAAATTGCAGAAAATGGGTAAATCCATAAAAAATGTCAACATCTTCAAATATACAATTGTATTTCAATTTCCGTTGTTTATAGTTGGAACATTTTTTTAAATCTCTACACTCAAGGTTAGATTTATGTCTACTGCTCATAAAAAAGCATCCTTATTGCAAAAAGTCAGTAAAGGACTCACAGTTGGTTCAGTCATTACAGGAAGCACGTTTTTACATGGTCCCCCTGTTTTGGCACTCGGTTTTACCAAGCTGTTTAAAAAATCAAAAAAAGTAGACGAAACCAATATTCAATTGGCCAATAGCTGGATTGGTGTAAACAACCACCTGATTGAAAAGGTGCTGCCAAACCTAAAGTGGGATATGGGTATAGGAAGTTCAACCGCCCTTTTTGGCGAGTCTGGCGGGTAGGAAGCGGCCGCGCAAGCGCCGCTTTGGGCACAGATCGGGCACAGATCGGGGGTTCATGCGTGGGTTTTCGACATCGCGGGGCCACGCAGCGGCTCAGTGCGTAGCCATTTCTCACCGAATCCCGGCACAGGGCCGAGCGCAGCCCTGCGGGGTCGTGGCCGCATCGGATCGGACTCTGGCTTGGCTGCCGGCTGTGTGGCCGGCGCCTCATCACGCGGCGGGCGGCGGGGCGCGCGCTGCGGGCCGGTAGTGCGCTTGCTCCAGCGCGCCGTGTTTCTCGAAGTGGGCGAGGATGGCGCGAATGGCCTTGGGGTCTTCGATGCTGGCGACGATCCGCACCGCGCCGCCGCAGTGGGCGCAGGTGGTGATGTCGATGGAAAAGACCCGCTTGAGCCGTTGCGCCCAGCTCATCGCACGGCGCTTCTGCTCGGGGCTGCGCGGCTCGTCGTGGGCGCTGACGTCCACTGGCGCCGCATCGCCCGCAGGCCGCCTGCCGCGCCCCGAGGGCGTCAGCTGCGCGCGCAGGTTTGCATTCGGGGCGAATACGCCGTGGAAGCGGGTGAGATGCGCGCGTGGCGGCGGGACCAGTGCCGCCAGCTTGGCGATGAAGTCCACCGCATCCCATTCGACATGCGTGGTGCCATTGCGCCACGGCGTCTTGAGCTGGTAACGCACCCTGCCCTGTGGCGAGATCGATAGCCGCTGCTCGCTGATCGCCGGGCGCGTGATGTAGCGGCACAGCTTTTCGAGCTTGTGGCTTTCGTGTGCTTCCGCGGCCACGCCGGCATGCAGCGAGAAGCCGCCGACCTTGCCGGCGTCGCCCTCCAGCGGACCGGCGTCGCCAGGCAGCGTTTGCAGCGTGACGACCTTGCGGCCAGCGTCGCGACCGGTGGCGATGCGGTAGGTCATCGAACTCATCCGCAGCCCATCCATGCCGTCGTCGCTACCCGCGCTGTCGGACAGGAACACGGATTCGTCTTCGCCTTCGAGCCAGCCGCGGCGCGACAGGTGCCGGCACACGCGATGCGCGATGGTGTTGGCCAGTTCCGTCAGTTGCGCCGATGTGGGCGCACGGGTGCGGTGCAGGCGCGGCTTGCGCTGCGGACGCTCGGTGGTGTCCTCGTACACGCCGTCGAGCCACAGCATGTGGAAGTGGATGTTGAGATTCAGCGCGCTGCCGAAGCGCTGGATCAGGGTCACCACGCCGCATTGCGCCGTATCCCGCGGCACGCCGGCCTGATCGGCAAGCCAACCGGCGATCACACGATGCACGATGCCCAGCACCGGGCCGATCGCCTCAGGCTTGCTGGCGAACAGGAAGCGCAACGGGTACGGGAAACTCAGCACCCATTGCCGCACCGGCCGCGGGCCGAACACCTCGTCCACCAGATGCCGCGCCGACTCGGCCATGCGCCGTGCGCCGCAGCTCGGGCACAGCCCGCGCTTCTTGCAGGAATACGCCACCAGCCTCTCGGCACGACAGTGCTCGCAGACCACGCGCAGGAAGCCGTGCTCGAGCACGCCGCAGCGCAGGTAGGTCTCGAACTCCTCGCGCACATACTCGGGCAGCGGGCGGTCTTCGGCCTCAAGACGCGCGATGAAGTCCGGGTAGTGCGCCTGCACTAGCGCGTACAGCAGCGTGCGCTCGGGCAGGTGGCGCGCGTAACGCGCAGCGGCGTGGGCGGCCGGCAGTGGCGCGCACACCTCGGCCTGCCGCCGGGGTGCGGTCAGGCGCGGCACGCAGCGCTCCGTTGCAGGGACGGCTGCTCAGGGTTGCGCCCGCGAGCACGCGTTCATATCGGCGTTTTCTGATCTTCGCGTCAGACATTGCCGCGGGGCGGGTAGGAAGTCTCCCGCCTCGGACGCCAGAACGCACAAAGCCCGGCACGAGGCCGGGCTTTGTGGTCTTGCTTGATGGATCGCGGGGCTTAGAAATCCATGCCGCCCATGCCGCCCATGCCGCCGCCGGCCGGCATCGCCGGCTCGTCCTTCTTCGGGGCCTCGGCCACCATCGCTTCGGTGGTGATCATCAGGCCCGCGATCGACGCGGCGTTCTGCAGCGCGGTGCGGGTGACCTTGGTCGGGTCCAGGATGCCGAACTCGATCATGTCGCCGAACTCGCCGTTGGCGGCGTTGTAGCCGAACGCACCCGAACCTTCGACCACGCGGTTGAGGATGACCGACGGCTCATCGCCGGCATTGGTCACGATCTCGCGCAGCGGGGCTTCCATCGCGCGCAGGGCGATCTGGATGCCGTGGTTCTGGTCTTCGTTCACGCCCTTGATGCCGGCGATCGCCGCCTTGGCACGGATCAGGGCGACGCCGCCGCCCGGGACGATGCCTTCCTCGACGGCCGCACGGGTCGCGTGCAGGGCGTCTTCGACGCGCGCCTTCTTTTCCTTCATCTCGACTTCGGTGGCGGCACCGACCTTGATCACCGCAACGCCGCCGGCCAGCTTGGCCACGCGCTCCTGCAGCTTCTCGCGGTCGTAGTCGGAGGAGGTCTCCTCGATCTGCGCCTTGATCTGCTTGATGCGCGCCTCGATGCCCGCGCCTTCGCCGGCGCCATCGATGATGGTGGTGTTTTCCTTCGACACCTGGATCTTCTTGGCGCGGCCGAGGTCCTTGATGGTGGCCTTCTCCAGCGACAGGCCGACTTCCTCGGAAATCACCACGCCGCCGGTCAGGATCGCCATGTCTTCCAGCATCGCCTTGCGACGGTCGCCGAAGCCCGGGGCCTTCACCGCGCAGACCTTGACGATGCCGCGGATGGTGTTGACCACCAGGGTCGCCAGCGCTTCGCCTTCGACTTCCTCCGCCACGATCAGCAGCGGCTTGCCGGCCTTGGCCACGCCCTCGAGGACGGGCAGCAGGTCGCGCACGTTGGAGATCTTCTTGTCGTACAGCAGGATGAAGGGATCATCCAGGTCGGCCGACATCGACTGCTGGTTGTTGACGAAGTACGGGCTCAGGTAGCCGCGGTCGAACTGCATGCCCTCGACCACGTCGAGTTCGTTGTCCAGGCCGCTGCCTTCCTCGACCGTGATCACGCCTTCCTTGCCGACCTTGTCCATCGCCTGCGCGATCAGGTCGCCGATGTTGGCATCCGAGTTCGCGGAGATCGCGCCGACCTGGGCGATTTCCTTGCTGGTCGACGACGGCTTGGACAGCGACTTCAGTTCGCCGACCGCGGCCTTCACCGCCTGGTCGATGCCGCGCTTCAGGTCCATCGGGTTCATGCCGGCGGCGACCGCCTTCATGCCCTCGCGGATGAACGCCTGCGCCAGCACGGTGGCGGTGGTGGTGCCGTCGCCGGCGTTGTCGGAGGTCTTAGAAGCGACTTCCTTCACCATCTGCGCGCCCATGTTCTCGAACGCGTCAGCCAGTTCGATTTCCTTGGCGACGGAGACGCCGTCCTTGGTGATGGTCGGCGCGCCGTAGCTCTTCTGCAGCACGACGTTGCGGCCCTTCGGGCCGAGGGTCGCCTTCACGGCGTTGGCGAGCACGTTGACGCCGCGCACCATCTTGGAGCGCGCGTCTTCGCCGAAACGAATGTCCTTGGCAGCCATTGCGAATTACCTCGAAAAATTATTCGGATGAGAAATGTGTGGGAGCGACGCGCGATCAGCCGAGGATCGCGAACAGGTCGTCTTCCTTCACCACCAGCAGCTCGACGCCGTCCAGCTTCACTTCGGTGCCGCTGTACTTGCCGAACAGCACCTTGTCGCCGACCTTGACCTGCGGCGCGCGGACCTGGCCGTTGTCCAGCACCTTGCCGGTGCCGACGGCGACGACTTCGCCCTTGATCGGCTTCTCGGTGGCCGAATCCGGGATCACGATCCCGCCGGCGGACAGCTTCTCTTCTTCCATGCGCTTGATGACCACGCGGTCGTGCAGCGGCTTGATATTGGACATGGCAACCTCGGTAAATGGTTGATTGACGTGGAAAAACCCGGCGATTTTAGCAGTCGCGCGAAGCGAGTGCCAAACCGCGGACAACAGAACCGGGCGAACCCGGCATGCCACCGAGATGGGGCGGGCCCGCCGACTTTCAAGGGCCGCACGCGGATGTCCGCCAGGCCCGCCGGATCGGGGCAGCCGCTACCCTATGCCGGTGAGCGCCCTGATCTGCTTCTGCACCTGTCCCGACGCCGACAGCGCCGAGCGCATCGCCACCGCGCTGGTGGCCGAGCGCCTGGCCGCCTGCGTCAACCTCCTGCCCGGCCTGCGTTCGGTCTATCGCTGGCAACGCAAGGTCGAGGCCGCGGCCGAGGTCCTGCTGCTGGTCAAGACCAGTGCCGAGGCCTACCCCGCCCTGCAGGAACGCCTGCGCCAACTGCATCCCTACGAACTCCCGGAGCTGCTCGCGGTCGAAGCCGCGTCCGGCCTGCCCGAATACCTGCAATGGCTGGCCGCCGAGAGCCGACCGGTAAACTGAGCCAATGACCGCATCCACGATCCGCCTGC
>NZ_JACBEZ010000066.1:0-5005 GCF_013391465.1 Acinetobacter sp. SwsAc2
TTCTTGACTCAAGCATTAATGCAGTACGATCTTCAAAGTTAAGATGATGGTATGACAATTTTATATACTCCATAAACCCTTTAAATTAATTAGGTGGTTTATGTCGCACTTCAAGTTTTACTCTGCCGAGTTTCTAAAACAGATTTTTTCCTACTTATGTTCTTCAAGCTGAAATCACTGTCCAACTACCACTCATAATTTTCAAATATTTAAATCGACTAAACTACCTCGTCACGCCCAACTTATTCCAAATTTCTGGGGTTAAAAAAGTCGTGACCAATTTATTCAAATCCACATAGCGTAGTACGCCTTGCAACTGCCCTTTCACTTCAGGGTTCTTTAAAATTTCCTCACCTGTAATCTGTCCAAGTTCCTGAAAACTGTCTCCAACCGCTTGTAAGCCTTCAGCTTGAATCACGGCTTTGGTCTGTGCTGAACATTGCTCCACCAAAATGCGTTGTAAAACCTGTGCGAGATTTTTATCTAGCTGTGTACGCTGTGCATCGGTGACATTGCTATACACTTTCAGATCTGGATGTGCAGCCAGTGCCGCAAACGTCCACTGCAACACAGTTGTTTTATCTGTTGCTGTCGTTGACTTCACCAAACAATTACTCAGTTGGTCGACTGTAGTACTGGCCGTTGCAACTTGGACTGAACCACACAAGGCTGCTGCCAAAAAAGCATGACGAAAAATAACAGAAGACCGACCACGTAAAACGCTTAAAACAGGCTGTGACATAAACTCAACTCTAATCAACAATTGCATTCTTTGTATCACAAAGCCCGTCTATCAGCCTGTTATGGAACTGTAAAATTACCGTGTAGTTGGAAAAAATTAAATCGCTCAATTCAAGCGATTTCCCTATCTAACTCAGCAGTTTCAAAGGCAGCGAGCTGTGGGTGTATGGTCGGGCATGCATTCCAAAACCAATAGAAGTAACCTTTGGGGTCAAGCAAAGTATACATCTGAATCGTAGATTGACTACTTTCGCCCTTCCAACACGCTAAAGCAGCATTACGGTTATTATGTAAATCGATAAATTCAGGAGCAACTTGCTTCGGCATTTCAGGAATATAAAGTGCGTCACCATGTTCTACCCACAAATCAGCCAAGTAAATTTTTCGGTCTTTTGGAAAATATCGTCCTGCTGAAATTACTAAAGGTAGTTTATTTGGATCGGTCGAAGCAAATACATGCGGAAAGTCATGATGCTCTAGGTCTGTGACGACAAAGGGATATAAGGTTTTTGCATCTAGATTGATTTGAGTTGGGTCATAAGGGAAAAAATGACCGGCCAACATGCCATATTGATATTTAATTTGAGACAACTTTTTCTGCGTAGCCTGTACCTCTATCGCCTGTCTAGCTTTCACCAAAGTCATACCAAATGCGACAGCACTTTCTGGCGTGGCTTTGAGTGGCATAAACTCAAAAGAGTTTCCTGCGAACGCTAATTGGGTCTGCTCTCCCCAATAGGTTTGGATCGTCGCTATTTCTTTGGGTACATCATAAACATGCCCCCTACTCATATGGGCGTTGGTTGAGGATGCTTGAATCAGCTCAATAGCATCTGATACTTCGGCTAAATACTCGGGTGTTCCGCCATTGTTGTAAAAATAAGGCTGAGCTGAAATATCAACGTCTATTTCTTGCACGGTCTGATCTAGCAAAGGCGCAGTAAAATAGGTGGCTGGGGTTTGCACATTACTCATGATGTATTTCCTTTGGTTGAGGTGCTCACATGAAGTGCGGTCGCAAACAGCCTAAAATCTTACTTCATTTGCTTGAGCATATTTTTAGCACCTGTGTGGTTATGGTTTTTGGCTAAGTTCTGCAAAACATATTTTGCCTGCCCTTTAGGGTTGGAAAAACGACTGCTATAACTTGGAATACCCGTTAAACAACGTGCAACTAATATGCCCGATTCGGTATAGACATTTGAGGCATCCGACCCCGGCAAACGACCATAGTTATATGCGCGTTGTGCACTGTTACAGGCAGCGACTTGGTTGCGTCCACTGTTAATATCACGGCGTGCAGACACATACAGTTTGGCCTGTTGCTGCTGTGGTGTTTCTACAGCTTTGACAGCCTTAGGTGGTACTTCTTTGTTTTCTTTTTTAGGCTCTACTTCTTTTTTGTTTTCTTCCTCTTTCTTCACCTCTGCCTTGGTCGCAGGTGCCTTCGTTACCGCTTTTTTGCTTGGCGTAATAGGGGCCATACTCCGTGGTGCTGGCTCAGTCAGTACTTTACTTTGTAGATTCACTACACGCGTATCATTTGAATTAGGCAGTTTACGTTCAGACACTGCCTCAATACTCACCAGCCACTGTTCGCCATTATTGAGCTGGCAACGAAAAGTACCCGTGCCCTGTTTTAAACTGTTATAGGTGCGAAGTAATTTTTTTGCCCACGGATCTTTCACTAAGCTAAAACTACTTTTTTGTGTCTGACTAAAACGCCCACCATGTGCTTGGCAATACTGACTAAACATGCTGCGTGGATATAGCACCTCGATATCTTTTTCATTTTTTACGCCTACCGTGTGATACACGTATTCTTTGCTGTTTTTATCGGTATCATTAATTTTTCGTTCTACGATTAGTTCTTGTGGTGATGCAATATTTGTAAAAGCTGTTTGTGCTATATTTCCCAGACTGGTACAGCCCTGTAACACACTCCCCAAAACCCCAAATACACATAAAATTTTATAATTCACTACGACTTTACCCTTAAACACCCGCATAAAAACATTAGCGGAAAGCACATAAAATAACAAACTTAAATAACTGTTTTTATTATTTATTTTAGCTTGACACACACATCATTCTGCTTTGTTTTATGACAACCTCAACAACATTTCATTAATTTAGTTTGAACCACACAACAAAAGTTACAGACAAAATGATGTTTGAACACATAAAAAAACCTGCCGTGAAAGGCAGGTGAGATACATCAAAAATATTTAGTCATCCAAAGTCGATTCAAAAGCTTTTAGCCGCTTATAAATCGAGAGCAGTTCAATAATGGTTTTCCATGACAAAATTAGATATTGAAATGACTCTCGTACTTTATCAAACACATTACCAATTTGGTTGATTAAACCTAGAGTCATTTTCCCTGCTGCAATTGCGGGAAATAACACCACCAAACTGTATAAAATATCCAGTTGTCGATACCATGTCGCGACTAAGTTAAAATAAGCATAGTGAAAATAAAGTCTAAAATAATTCTTTCTTACTCTGCTAAACAGTTCGACCAATGTTGCAGGTTGGGCACGGTCTGCATGGTCTTCCCCATACACCAACTCTTTACGGTAAGCCGCTTCAACCTTCTGATTATTAAACTCTAAACCTGGTAGTTTACTTCCCACTACCATTAACAAGACCGTACCAAAAATAGCCCAAATAATAGAAGCCCAAACTAGGGAATGCTTTACTTCACCCACAATAGGCAATTCAGGAACATGCTTTGAAAGCTCAAATAGAATTGGTAAGAAAGCCACCAACACCATCACAGCCTTGATCAACTCAACGCCCAAATCTTCTAAAATAGTAGCAAAGCGCATAGTGTCTTCTTGCACACGTTGTGATGCCCCTTCTATATGACGCAATTTTTCCCAGTGTTGGGTGTAGTATTCATTCATCGCTGTACGCCACCGAAATACATAGTGGCTGGTGAAAAAGGCATTGATCACTGCGAAAGTGACCGCAACCATCGCAATATACAAGAAGGTTAAAGTACCCATATATAGGTCTTTAATGTTACCGCCTTTACCAAGCATGCTTTGAATGAGATCCCAAAATGGTCCATACCATGCGTTGATGGCAACACTGACCTGTACACCAAACCAGATGTTAAACAGAATAAATGCGGAGCCCCAAATCGACCATCTTTGCCATTTATTGTCTGAGACAAAACGCCAAAATAAGGCAAAAAAGGTTGTTGCTATAAAAAACCAGAGATAGAACCATAGAAAAGACGGAGACCAAAAACGGCTCACTCCTATAGGCAGTTCAGCCGTTGCATATCCTTGCGGCCAACCTATGACGCTTCCCCATGTATTTCCCCCTGTGTACCACAGTACGACATTGATCACCGACCAAAGTAATACCGAAATGAAGAACCATCTAGGGTTTGGGAAAAATGACTTAAACATGAACGATATATATCCCTTTTATATTTCAGGTATGCAATCCGTGCATACTAATCCTTATTTCTTAATTTAGTACAATCGCATTACAGCAAGTTTGTACACTTTACTTATCCTTATTGGGTTATACGTTATTTGATTTGTATACCCCTTCACAAGAGCTCAGGACATTATTTTCCGACTTGATCAGTCACATCACAATCAAAATAAATTATTTCAATAACTTATGAAAATACGAACGGGCTTTGCCCCAGATTTAAAATAATATTTTATTGCTTATAACTTTTGGGTTTCAAACTGAAAAATTGCTTAGGATTTAAAGCGAGTGCAATGATGGTATTTCTCTGACAACCATACGATTACTTGTTGATTTTATGTATGAAAGAATGAAGTTTGCACATTTTAAAATAACTTCATGCTACTATCTTTTCATTAAAAACTATTGGATCTATGACATGGAAACCCTAGTACTTGAACTGATCAAACCACTCACACTGACAAAAGAAGACTTTCCACCCATTAACTTTGAAGAAGGCACTGTGCTCAAAGTTCTCATGAAAACACCTACAGGTTACTTGGTAACGGCGGACTCTCGTTTTAATTTTACGGTGTCTTTTGATGATGAAAATCAAGTATGGCAGAAGCTATAAGTTGCAACGCTCTTTAATAAAAGAATAATCTATTCAATAAGATAAAAATAAAAACCATCTTTTTTTATTGAGGCGGATTCAAGCGGCAAGTGCAACAGTATAAAAACCAGCCATAACTTCACTCGGTGTATGCCAACCTAGTGTTTTTCTAGGACGATGGTTGAGTGCAAATTCTATCTGCTCTATTTGTTCGTTTGA
>NZ_JACBEZ010000067.1:0-4826 GCF_013391465.1 Acinetobacter sp. SwsAc2
TAGGGGCTGTTTTTTCAAAGGTAAATTGAGTGCTTAATAATAAAAAGAAACTATGCCTTCGCTTCGCTCAGATAGCTTTATGCTCGCTTCGCTCAAGTGTAATTTAAATGGAGTACAGTCGCTTTGCTCTGCTAATCCCTTTATTAAACAAAAGGGATTAATTGTAATCAGAGAGAAAAACACATGAATTTTGATGCCAGGTGATCGCTCGTAGACACTCGCTCGGTTACTTACTCTTTAATAATTAAACTTCTTTAAATTATCTTTTAATTTTTTAGTTAAAACGGGATCATCATCTAAGTTAAGAGAATTAAAAAAAGAATCTATTTCAGTCTGAGTTGTAATATATTTTTCATTATTATTCGTAATTTTTGGGCTAACAGTTTTGATTAAACTAGCAATTTGAGCAAAATTCTTATTCCGTCCACCGTCCTTCATAAATTTAGTAAAGTTGTCCTGCATATCCCTAGAGACTTTTTTATAGTCGATCCAACGGATGTCACTTTGTATAAAACTATTTTTTATATCTTGATCAATCAAGGTATAGGCTATGCCAAATTCAGTAGGTGTGAAATTTATAGATTTAGTCATATTAGGTGGAGTTAATTTATCTTCTTTGGATGGTATTGGAGAGATGGATCTAAATAGAGAATTAGAAGAATCAAACATCTTCAATACATCATGTTCAGAACTAAAGGGGCTTTGATTCCCTACTAAGTACTTTTTAGATGAAAGCAATTCAAAGTATTTGGAATTATTCATTGTTAAACAAACACTATATACTTGTTCTAAGAGCTTGTATTGATTTGAAATATTGCCATTTAATGTAGTCTGTTTTAAGTGTTCTTCAGTTATAGAATACATTTGAACGCCAAGTGGAAATGTATATTGAAAAGATAATCTATACGGCATCTCTCGTACTAAATTTTGGGAGTATTGTTGAGCTTCATCAGCAGATTTCGTTTGATTTTTAAAGCTTTTCCAGTTTTGAATAGACAAATATGCATATTCTTTAAATTGATTACACTCACCTTTTATGACTTGATCCATTTCCTTTACTTTCATATTTCTTAGTTGTGTTGCGAAAGTTGTTGCCAAGGATGGATCTGTTAAGTTTGGATTAGGGTAAATATCAATAGCGGCAAGCCCAGAGATACTCATACTTAGTGTTACAACAAGCAGTAAATAACTTTTCAAAACATTCACCTAAAAACTATTTTTAATTCTAATAATCAGACTAAAGAAAAGCTCGATACTTTGATATATGGCTAAAGCCATATATCAAAGTCGAGCCACTTTGCGACTGAAAAATTTGTTTAATCATGACTGAAGAACAGAGCAAAGTACCGCCCGAAATTATTTGGGGTCAATTACACAATAATCGGCATTTTTTCCATAGCCACACTGTTTTTTTATAATTCTAACGCATGTTTTCCCATCACAATTTGATAGGTCTAAGCTGTATTTTTTTAGGTTATTCACTTCCGATCTGCGCTGCTGGATTTCATCCATACTTGGTATAAATAAAAATATTGCCAAGAACAGCACCATTACCAACGCTATAAAGGCACTGGCAAACACAGCAATGAATTGATAGTTAAGACGGTTTGTTGCTTTGTCTAATTCCTGAATGCGACTCTTTAATGCCCCTATAGCCTGTTTATTTGTCTCCTGCAGCGACTTTTCAGCCTTATCTAGAACCCCACTAGCTACTTGGGTGTAAAACGTCTCTAATCGCTTCTTATCGTCTGCTATAGCCTCTCTGTATTCCTTCATAGAGGCTAATAAAATATATAACTGGTCGTCTAAATCATTTTGATTGCTCATAGAGAAGGTCCACTTCTATTCATGCTTTTGCGTTGTTTCTGCTTCATCGCTTGTTCTTGCTGTAGCTTTAACTGCTTTTTATGTTCCAGTTCTAAGCGTTTAGCTTCCTGATCTTTCTTCCATTGCTCGAAACCCTTTTCGACACGGCTGAAGCCTTGTTCTAGGATTTTTTCCTTTTTGAGTTCTTTGAATTGGAGCTGCTGATTGTTTTGCTGTTTGATATTGTCATTGAAACGGCTAACTTCAGTATCTATGCCCTTTCTGCGTAACTGAGTAACCTTGCTGCCTTCATGTATCGTGGCTTGTAAGCCGTTACCTTGTTCGACATAGCTGCGATGGTCTATTTTTTCTGTGTACCCTGCTTTGTCCAAGGCGTAATTTGCAAGGTTTGCCCAGGTGGCTCGAATCTGTTTGATTTCTTCTTGGCTTGTTCCCATGCCTAGGCTTTTTCTTTTGGTATTACTTAGCTCGATTTCCGCTTTTTGAGTAAGGACCAATTTATTTTCAGGGTCTAATTCTGCTTTGCGGGTTGTCAGCAAGATATGTGCATGATGGTTTTTATCATCACCACCTTTGCTGGGTGCATGAATCGCTAAATCTGCAACTACCCCATAGCGATCTGCTAAAGACTTGGCAAAGTCTTTAGCAAGTTCCTTACGTTGTTCTTCATCCAATTCATCAGGCAAGGCAATAACCCATTCTCTAGCGGTTCTGGCATCTTTCCTGTTTTCGGTTTTTTCCGCCAGATTCCAGAGTTCGGCACGATCAATCTGAGTATCTAAGTTCGAGATAATTTCGGTATAAGCCACACCTTCTTTTCTCGTAAAGTCGTGCGTTAATCCTGTCCGTTCATCTGTCAATTTTTCCCCTGCACGATAGGCGATAGATGCTACCGCAGTTCGTCCCGAACTTCGGTTAACGGTCTTGGTCGTACAGTGATAAATTGCCATGCCTTAGCCTTGTGATGGTTTTGCTTTTGCTTTTAAAAAATTGCTACGCAATTTTTTGGGGTTAAGGGGATTCCCCTTACGCAACGATGACTTGAACTTTGTTCAAGTCGTAAGTGCGCATTTCATGAAAAACACGATAGCATATAGCTCGCTTGAATTCCAATTCATAGAGCCTTATGCTTGAGTGGTTTTCTATATCCTGAAATCTGAATCATGACAAAAGCTGCTGAAACTCTCGAAAAGAAAATTGAAGCCCAGTTAGAGAAGCTGAAACAATTAAAGGCTCGCAAACAAGCTATCGAAGCTAGAGAAAAATCAAAGAAAAAAGAGCAGGAAAGAAAGGACGATACTCGGCGTAAAATTTTGCTCGGTTCTTATTTGATTAAAAAGATGAATGCCAATGAAGCAAACAAAGAAAAAATACTCGCTGAACTCAACGAGTATTTAACAGAAGATCGAGATAGACAACTTTTTGATTTATCTGATACCTGAAGGTTTTTTATAAATAATGAATGGTATTAGAGATTTTTTAACCTCATCAATAATATTTAATACCTTGTCACGATCTACTGATTCATGGGTAGATTGTCTATCAGAACTAACGCGCCTAAGCATATAGTGTGTGTCAAATAGGCTAAGAGCTTCTTTTATTTCTAGTAGCTGTATGTTGATATTTTTGAGGTCCTTTCCACTTTCTTTTAATAAAGATTCTATTAGATTGATCTTACTAATATTCATTTCTTTCCATGCTTTTACATTAGAAAAAAAATTGTCATGATTTTCACTTCGGTAAGTCGAGTTTCGCTCTAAATTTCTGTATATCTCATCTAACTTATCTAACTCATACCATAAGTTTTTACATTCAGAAGATATGACTTCGCTACCTTTTTGATGATTCCAAGTCTGTGAAATACACCATGCGACATAACCAGCAAAAAGTGCACTAATTATTGTTGCTATTGCTCCCCAATCTAAGCTACAAACACTCACTGATTGAATCCCGCTTTTTCTAAAACTGGATAAACTTCTCTAAATTTTTCAGGCTGTAAAAGCATATCCGCTATACGAATAGCAAATTGTTGATAGCTTTCTGTACCTTGAGAATATTTACTCATTTCTGGCATCTCGGACATTTTTTTGGCAAATAAATGACGTTGAGCATCAGTCAATTTGACAAAAAAGTCAGGGGTGTTCGGATCTCTTTTATCAGTTATCGGCTTTTCAATTCTTGGTTGGTGCTTCTGCTTAAAGCTGAATGAAAATGCTGAAATTAACCGCCCTTTTTTATACTGCTCATACGTTGCAGTAATATCAGTATATTTATTAATTTGCTTAATAGCAGGCTCTAATACACGCTTTTTAAAATCATTCATGGCCGTGTATTCAGTGTCTTCTACACCAATTTTGCTTCTAAAATCTTCTAATTCAATTTTTGGAGTTTTGCCAACTTCACGCCATGCAATTAAAAGCTCATATAAGCGGATTGCATATTTACTGGTAAGTTGGCTGACTTGTTTAAGTTGATAGCTCGTGAAATGCTGCTCAAGTCTTGTAATTAGTGGCACGACATCAGGTGCAAACGTAATCTCTAGCGTTGCTGAATCATCAATATATTTAATACGGCTTACCCATCTTGATTTTACTGTACCTACATTCCCTTTCTTATCTTGTTCTTTAAAAGAAAACTGTCGATCAAATAAGTTTAAGACAGCATTTTTTAATGCCTTATAAGCTCCATCATTGCTTATATCAAAGCGACTAGCATAGTCCTTTGCATGTATTTCTAATTTACTATCGGCTGTAATGCCGTTGCCTGTTTCTCTTGCATTAAGAATTGCTAAAAGTATTAAACGCTGTTCAGTTACTTCTAAATTATAACTAGCATTAATTAACGCATTATCCTTCACAACAAGCTCATTTTTCATAATCAGATTATATTGTTACTTATAATATGGACATTGTAAATTGAAGTCACTAAAGGGTCAATGCCTGCAATGTCCCTTTATATAGACTAAATGTCCCTTTATAACCGACTAAATGTCCCTTTAT
>NZ_JACBEZ010000068.1:0-4429 GCF_013391465.1 Acinetobacter sp. SwsAc2
AGAAACGCATGAGCCAATCCGACTGATACAGCCGATTTTCTCTTAATAATGGCGGTGCAGAACCCACGACAGGAAGCATTTTTTCCTGTTCATTGATTGGGATATAGCCTGAAAAATACACCCGTTTGAGCTGATACACTTTGTAATGATGATCTGCCATTAAAATAATATCTTTGTCTGTTTCTTGATGTGCGCCCACCACCATCTGAGTGGTTTGTCCAGCGGGTACAAACTTCGGCACATGTTGAATCACACGCCGCTCATCCGTCAACTGAATTAAGCGATCGCGTACAATACCTAAATCCTTTTGTACTTCTGCATGCGATTTTTCTGGTGCAAACTGTTTTAAACCAACTTCTGTCGGCATTTCCAAGTTAATACTCATGCGGTCTACATATAAGCCCGCCTCGGTAATAATCTCTTGGGAAGCACCAGGTATCGTTTTTAGGTGAATATAACCATTAAAGTTTTCTTCAAGACGTAACTTTTTCACCACTTGCAGCATTCGCTCCATAGTGAAATCAGCTGATTTAAAAATACCTGAACTGAGAAATAACCCTTCAATATAATTGCGGCGGTAAAAGTTGATGGTTAAATCCACCACTTCTTGTACAGTAAAAGCGGCTCGCTTGACATCGTTAGAGCGTCTAGAAACACAGTAGGAACAATCAAAAATACAGACATTTGAAAATAGAATTTTAAGCAATGAAACACAGCGACCATCTTCTGTATAACTATGACAAATACCGTTTCCTGTATTTCCCAAACCTTGGTTTTTGTTTTTACGATTGCTACCACTGGACGAACAGGACACGTCATATTTAGCTGCATCAGCTAGAATCTGTAGCTTTTCGCGGATACGATCGGTCATGACGATCCTCGGTAAAATCTAAAATAAAAGTATAAAAAATTTCAGACTAAAAGCATTGCCAATACACATACCCAACGACATGACTTGTCGCTAAAAACCGAAAAATAAACGTGATTGATTTAGATATTTTTCGAGAAAATACTGAATATTATTTGCCAAATTTGCAGTGCTTGGGCAAAGTGTCTATATGTAAAAGGAGCAAGTACATGTCTTTATTATTAGAACGTCTTGAAATTAAACATCCTATCTTCCTTGCACCGATGGCTGGTGTTTCTACACCAGAGCTTGCGGCAGAGGTTTCAAATCAAGGCGGGCTAGGCTCACTTGGATTAGGTGCAAACACCGCAGAAACCGCACGTAGCCAAATTTTAAAAACCCAAGCACTGACCGAACAACCTTTTCAAGTTAATTTTTTCTGTCATCAAAGTATCGAACTTGATCCAACTATCGCACAAACATGGATTGATTTTTTAAGACCTCATTTTGAACAATACGATGCAGAACCACCTACTCAACTGCACTGTATTTATCCTAGCTTTTTGGACAATGATGACTTTTTAAATGTCGTACTTGAAACTCGCCCTAAAGCCGTCAGTTTTCACTTCGGTATTCCGCATCCGCACCAAATACAGGCGCTAAAAGACGCTGGCATTTTAACCATGGTTTCTGCAACCAACTTAGCGGAAGCACGAGCCATTGAAGCAGCAGGGATTGATTTTATTATTGCTCAAGGCATAGAAGGAGGTGGACACCGCGGGATTTTTAATGAACATTTTGATAGCGCATTACGTACGATCGACCTCGTACAACTTCTGACGCAGCACTGTCGGTGCCCGATTATTGCTGCAGGTGGCATTATGAATGGTACACAGGCTCAGCAGATGTTAAGCCTCGGTGCGAGTGCGGTACAGTTGGGGACAGCTTTCGTACAATGCAAAACATCGAATGCCAATGAGGCCTACCGTCATGCACTTTTCCATGAGCACATCACACAAATAAGTGCCAGTATTTCAGGTCGCCCTGCTCGCGGTTTACTGGGTCACTGGCATACTCAAATTGATTTACCGAACCGCCCTGCTGTTGCTGCTTATCCGTACTGTTATGATCTTGGAAAACAATTACATGCCGCAGCGACCAAACAAGGCGATCAAGGCTTTGGTGCATTTTGGGAGGCACGAATGTTTCGCAAATTCGTGCCATGGAAGCCCCTGACTTAATTAACCAACTGTTGGTTGAAATGCAACAAGTCAGCTATTAAGTCATATTATTCACTTAAAGCTCCATAAATCGAGCTTTATTTATTTAGTTTCCAATAAATTGACCTGTTCAACCTGTACGTCATTCATGGTTTCACCATGAATGAGTAATTGGTCAAAGTAGTCTGCGACCACTTTAAATTGTTCAGTAGTACTTTCCACTTTGTACATGTTCTGACGAAACTCATTACTTGAACGTAAACCTTTGGTGTACCAAGCAATATGTTTACGTGCAATTCGGCAGCCCGAATATTCCCCATAAAATGCATACAGTTCGGCAAGATGTCCAAGTAGAACTTCTTTTACTTCTTGAATGCTTGGTGCAGCCAAATGTTCACCTGTTTCCAAATAATGTGCGATTTCACGAAATATCCATGGACGCCCTTGCGCAGCGCGACCAATCATAATTGCATCTGCACCGGTATAATCGAGTACATATTTCGCTTTTTCTGGACTATCAATATCCCCATTGGCAACCACTGGTATACGAATCAGCTGTTTTACTTCTTTAATTAAATCATAACGAGCCGTATTCAAATACATGTCTTCACGGGTCCGCCCATGCAATGCTAACGCAGCAATACCCGCCTCTTCCGCTCGTTTCGCTACACGCAAGATATTTTCATGACCATTTAAGAAACCCAACCGTGTTTTAAGTGTGACAGGTACATCAACTGCAGCCACAACTTCATCCAAAATTCGAGCCACCAAGTCTTCATCTTTTAAAAGTGCAGAACCCGCCAGCTTATTACAGACTTTCTTGGCAGGACACCCCATATTAATGTCCACAATTTGAGCACCATTTGAGACCTGATATCGTGCAGCTTCCGCTAACTCTTTGGGATCTGATCCTGCAATTTGCGCTGAAATAGGCGCCAATTCACCATCAAAATTAGCACGATATAGGCTTTTTTTACTCATCCGTAACGTTTGGTCTGATGTCATCATTTCACTGACAGCATGCCCTGCACCAAAGTATTTGCACAGAGACCTAAATGGACGGTCAGTTACGCCTGCCATCGGAGCCACAATCAAATTATTTGACAGTTGATACGGACCAATATACATATGAATTCATCACTTTTTCGACCGGCACAGTATACTGCATCTACACTTTCAGCTCATCTTTTATCATGTGTTCTGTGACTACGAAATACTCATAATATAAAAATGCCAGACGAATCTAAAAGGCAACCATATGATAGCCTCTAAATCACATCATTTTTTAAAAAGCATACTTTTTAGGACATTATCTTTGAAAATGAAGTGGTGAATCAATGCCGCACAGGCATGTAAACCCACGAGTGCAATAAAGAGATTCCCTAAAAATTGATGCGCATCTGCAATATAGTCACTCCCCCAAACAGTGCTCAAAAGCGGTAAATTTAACGATAAAACTTGGAAATTATCAGTAAAACTCGATAATGTCATCCAGCCCGCAATTGGAACAATACATAGGCTTAAGTAAAGGAAAAATCTGACCGTTTTAAATAACACTATTTGATAAGAATTAATTATTTCAGTTTTAGGAATACTTTTTCTATACAGAAAAACAAAACTCAATCTCAAAAAAAATAAAATAAATATTAAAATCCCACCTGCAACATGAATCTGGCCTTTCCAGTCTGTTATTGTGGGATCACCTGCAGTCAGATACACCATTGCAACTAAAGCAAGGGTAATCCAATGCATGATTATTATAGGTTTTGGATAGTTATTCTTCATCGCTTTTCCTAAGTTTTAAATATTTTTATAAAACGGAGCTGTTAAAAAAAGCTTAAGCGAAAAATGTAAAAAAAAATAGAATGCTCAGCTTTTCATTCAAGCTAGGCTTTACTTAAACCTTAAAAATCAATTACCTGCCTATCCACTATTTCCAACATCTTGTAGATTAAAGTACTTTTAAGTACAACATCCTTCATCCCTTCAAGTATTCCTTACATCCTTTGTAAAACTTCTGGTTGAACATTTGTGCTACATCAACTTTTCTGATCACAATATTCTGCTATCTTTAATTTATTATTATATCCGTAGCAATAGCCCTAATATCTTTTAGATTGTTCCATAAATTGCATCTTCCATGCACATGACATAGGCAACCATATCAATCATTTTATAGGTTGTTGATTATATTGTATAAACTATAAATCAGCATTATTCATTAATTTAAATTCTAGGCAGAGTAAAACTTGAAGTGCGACATAAACCACCTAATTAATTTAAAGGGTTTATGGAGTATATAAAATTGTCATACCATCATCTTAACTTTGAAGATCGTACTGCATTAATGCTTGAGTCAAGA
>NZ_JACBEZ010000069.1:0-3719 GCF_013391465.1 Acinetobacter sp. SwsAc2
TAGGGTAAGCTGCGTCAAAACGCTGCTAGCTAGACTACCTAGGCGGTAGTGATTGAAACTTTACAATCCTAAATGTACAGAATACTGTACATATTGTCAATTTCGTATAACAGCCATTATGTTAAATCATCGTATTAGAAGATAAATTTTCAGATGTAGTAATTGATCTAAAATGATGTTTCCAAAGTTGAATTCCTAAATTTCCACTTCGATCTAAAGAAGAACCTACAGTTAAATCTGTAACTAAGCAGGGGAAAAGACCAGCATCAAATAATCTAAAACCAGCAGCAAGAACACACGTATCCGTTTGGATACCACATACATAAACTTGTTGAGTATCTAAACCTTTCAAATACTGAATCAAGTCATCTGTTGGAGAATATCCATACTTAATAAATACTTTCTCTACTTTTAGTGGACATTCATCAAATTCCGATGGAGCCCAATTTAGCTGGCTTTTGAAGGGAACTATTGATTCATCATGTAGTTCTATAGTCGCGATTGAATGAACCGAAGGCAGCAATTTTTCTAATTTTTGTATTAACCAGTTAGGAGGATTAAAAGTTGATTGAACATCAATTATTAACAGGACTGGTTTCATAAATAATAACAAATTAGTTTTAGTAAATTGATTTTATCAAAGAGAAGCCTTTTAAGAGCTACTAAAATTAATATAATATGCCTTATAAGAAATCTGAAAAAAACAATTTAAATCAATATTTTAATGTGTTTTTAAAAAATTCACATAACAGCCATTATGTAAAAAGGCTTAATCAAAATAACCTAAAATTGCTAAAGTAGGTATAAAAAAGATCGCAAATACACCAAAATATTGAATCATCTTCTTATGTCTGAAATCTCGTTTAGAAATGATCAAAAGCAAAGCTGAAAAAGAAATGACTATTAATGTCCATGAAATTGAATACATACTTAAATCCTAATTAATTATGTTGGGCTTTAAATTTCTCTAAAATTAACATAATACACCTTATACGAAAGGCCCATAAATTGGGCTTTTTGGTCATGCATTTAACATAAAATCTCATCTACGAAATCCAGATTCAAGACATAAAAAAGCCCGACATCCTGTCGGGCTTTTTTAGATTGGGTTGCTCGTCTTGCTGATCTCGTGCTGCCCATTCCTTGCGCTACTTTCTTATTCTTGTTTTTTTGGAAACATCCTGTTCCCTGTATAGCCATCATAGGATTAATGCCTTGAATTACCAATCCGCAAAATCCTTAAATCTATGTAAGTTTTAGCTTACAAAGTTGGCCTATTTTTATCCCAAGAGTTGTCCGCAGAAATTGGGGATGATTTAAGCTCTCTATGGATTGATAATGCACACTAAAGTTTCATTTTGATTAAAAAATCATCAAAAACATTGGCAAGAAGTATCAAATCCGTTCATAAAAAAGCCGACTTGTTTCCAAGTCGGCTTTTTAGGTTTTGCGTCCCAATTTTTTATAGCATAACTTTTTGAAATATAAAACTATTTATGAGTACGTTTCGTATAAGCTCTATTATGTTAAATAATTAAGGATAAAAGCTTTATTACTAAATAGAACAGTTGCTTAAAGCAGTATAGAGTTAAGTTTGCATTTTAATATCAAGTTGTCTTTCAGCACCGATAATCACCATACGAATCCCATTTTCAAAAATGTCATCCGCATTCATATTTTGTAAGGTATTCACTCCTTGGAGCATGAGTGGATATATAGTTGGATCGGCTTCGAATGGTGGGTCTGATCTTATTTCTTCTTGCTGCTCCTCAAGGACCCACCCAACAATAAACCTTCCTAATGTCATAAGTAATGCAACTGCTTCAACAGGAGAAAACCCAGCATGAGATAACAGCGCAACTTGGGCCTCAATCGTGTTGAAATGTCCTTGACTGGGGCTAGTTCTTGCATGTAGACGAGCACCATCACGGTAAGCTAGTAGTGCTCGACGAAAGCTTACAGAATTAGCGAGCAACCAATCTTGCCATGTCATCCCATCGATGGGTAAAGAAACTAAATGGTGTTCATTTATAATGGTTTCCGCCATTGCTTCCATTAACAAGGATTTATTCTTGAAATGCCAATATAGAGTTGGAGATTTAATACCCAATCGTTGAGCTAGCTTGCGTGTGGTTATTGAATCTATGCCTTCTTCATTCAACATATCCAATGCGGTACGCAGGACTATTTCACGTGTCAGACGTTGAGGTGCAATATCTTTTTTACTCATAAATCTATCACTGATAGGGAGTGTGTGAGAGAATATTAATTCTATCATTGCTAGAGAAGGCATTTGTGAAGAAATCATTGAGCGTGATTTTAATCACTATATTTCTGGATGCTGTTGGGATTGGTTTAATTATGCCGATCTTGCCTGAATTATTACGGTCATTGGCTGGAGCTGAAGCAGGCGGTGTTCACTATGGTGCTTTATTAGCTGTGTATGCTCTGATGCAGTTCATTTTTGCACCTATCCTTGGAGCGTTGAGTGACCGATTTGGACGTCGACCTGTATTAATTATTTCAATTGCTGGTGCAACGGCTGATTATCTCCTAATGGCTGCTGCTCCTTCTCTATTGTGGCTATATATTGGTCGTATTTTTGCGGGAATTACAGGTGCCAACATGGCTGTTGCAACAGCTTATGTTTCAGATATTACTCCAGCCCATGAGCGTGCAAAAAGGTTTGGTCTCCTTGGAGCTGTCTTTGGTATTGGGTTTATAGCGGGTCCGGTAATAGGTGGAGTTTTGGGTGAATGGAACTTACATGCACCGTTCTTTGCTGCTGCTTTTATGAATGGGATTAATTTAATAATGACAGCAGTCTTATTAAAAGAATCAAAACACAGCAATAAAATGACTGAGAAGGTTCAGGAGCAATCAATATTAAAGAAATTATCCTATTTGATCACTCAACCTAATATGGCTCGATTGCTTGGTATCTTTTTAATTATCACATTGGTTTCACAAGTCCCCGCAACTTTATGGGTTATCTATGGGCAGGATCGTTATGGCTGGAGTATATTTATTGCAGGTGTTTCCCTTGCTAGTTATGGAATATGCCATTCTATTGCACAGGCTTTTGCTATCGCCCCTATGGTAAAGAGGTTTGGAGAGAAAAATACGTTGTTATGTGGAATAGCTTGCGATGCAATTGGTTTACTTCTTTTATCTATTGCTGTTGAAGAATGGGTGCCTTTTGCGTTGTTACCATTGTTTGCCCTTGGTGGAGTAGCCGTTCCTGCTTTGCAAGCAATGATGTCCAGAGGTATTAGTGATGAAAGACAAGGTGAATTACAAGGGCTATTAAGCAGTTTTAATAGTCTGGGGGCTATAATTGGTCCTGTATTAGTTACTAGCCTCTATTTTATGACTCAGGCATCAGCTCCTGGAATGGTATGGGCATTAGCTGCAATACTTTATGTAATCACCCTACCCTTATTGCTTAAGTATCGCCTGAATAAATATTCTGGAGTTCCATAAAATATTTAATTTATTGGTTTAAAAACTAATGGATTCTATAGTTTATCTAAAATTAACATAATACACGTTATACGAATTCCCAAGGCATGGCTTTTAGTCATGCTTTTTTTATCAAAAGACTATACCTGAATGATAGCGAGCCAAATCGCATACAATATCTATCATTAGACTTAATGCAATAATTAAATGATAGTATTATCATTAATCTAATAGAATTAAGATTAAATGATAGAAAT
>NZ_JACBEZ010000007.1:0-111270 GCF_013391465.1 Acinetobacter sp. SwsAc2
CTTGACTCAAGCATTAATGCAGTACGATCTTCAAAGTTAAGATGATGGTATGACAATTTTATATACTCCATAAACCCTTTAAATTAATTAGGTGGTTTATGTCGCACTTCAAGTTTTACTCTGCCAACTTTTGAGCTTCTTCAGATTCATGCTGATTATTTTGAATAAACCGTAAATAATCATTAACCCATATCGCTTCTTTAACAATTATTGGAATCGAATAAGTCCCCATAATTTGCTCAAGAATATCCGAACTAGCTACACCTTTTGTTTGCAAGTTTGGTTGTTCAACTAAATTATTTTTAAGAATTCTAATCTCTGTTTTATCGACCGTTGATAAAACATGAGGACTATGCGTTGTCATAATAAATTGAATATTTGGAAATGATTCACGTAAGATAAGAATAATTTTTTGTTGCCAACTTGGATGTAGATGTAATTCTATTTCATCAATAAGAACAATACCTTGACCATTAAATGGTAGATCCAAATTATCATTTAGCAACAATAATCGTCGAGCTATATCACCAACCAATCCAAATAAAACTCTTTGTCCATCAGAAAATTGATGTAAAAAGATAATTTCTCGTTCTAAATTTAAAGCTACTTTATCTTCACCATCATCTGCATTAACAAGTTCAATATGATTTAAATCAGGATATATTTTCCTAAATAATTCTTCCAAGAACTTAATTGCTTTTTTTGATTGATTGTTTGTTCGATCGTTAGGATACAACTTCAGAACTGATACCAAATCTTCATATAGTTCATATAAAGGATGATCTTTATTATTAGCACCTGCTTGCAATAAACTATCAACTTGGTTTCTAATTTTTAAACTATCAACATTATCAACAACAGTATTTGCTGTCTTCAATAACCGAATCAACCATTCACTAAAGACATTAAATGACGCTTTTGAACTTAAAGAACCATCATATCCACTAAGTTTATCAAAATCTGATGCTTTTGCTTTTCTAGCATCTTTTGATAGTCTATCAATTCCGTATAAGGCAAAAAGTGGTAAATCAATACTTTTATAATTATTTAAAAGGCGAAATTTCTTACCAATTTCACGATATGAGACTAGATCACTTTTTAAATCGCTAAGGATGCCTTCGGGTAGGCGTGCTACCCTACCTTTGAATTTATAAGCATTTCCTATTTGAAACTCACAATCTATATATGCCCCTTTATCTTTATTAAGATTATTTACATCATCTACATCAATAGTCCCACCATTGGTATTTTCTTTACGAGCCGTAGCAGCAATCCACATCAAATTTTTACGAATTGACTCTAATAAACTCGTTTTACCAACTCCATTTTCACCTATTAACACTGTTAGATTTTTATGGAGATTTAGTTCTAGTTCTAAAATTTTTCTGAAGTTCGAAATAGTTAGTGTAGATAAAAAAAAGTTCGTATTTAGAATTTTTATTATATTTTCAAAAGCTATCTGTGCCTGCTCTTCATTTTTCTCAAAGCCTAATATACCATCTCTATAATTTATAAATACTTGAACTGCAGCCTCAAAATTTCCATTCTGTGCATTATTTAATAAATGACGTGTACTCATATCAATTCCCTACTCGAATTCTTTGAATTACATTCTGAGTATATTTTTTCTCAAGGTTTATTAAAAAAATTGGTTCAACATATTTTATAAAACCAAGATAACCTCTTAAATAGTTTAAATCTTCAAGAGAAATTTTTTCTTCAATAAACTTGTGAACTAAATGCTTTATATAACGCTTTTTAGCTCTCCCTATTGAAAGCTCATCATCGTTAGTAATAGTAATACCTGTAACATGACGATTATGCTTTTTAGATGAAAAAACTGTTTTCAGATGATTAATTTTTATAGTGTTACCATAAAATTTAATCAATACATTTCTTACTGTGTCAGGCATACAAAATAATGAATTAGGTGTATTTGTTGAGAACGTCATATCGTCTGCATAACGTGTATAAGTAATACCTTGTTCCTCGCAATATTGAGCAATTTCACAATCAAACGAAAACATGATAAAATTAGAAATAAAAGGTGAACTTGGTGCTCCTATACTTAGAATAAGCTTATTTGAATATTTATTAGGTTTCCAAAAAACTGCTTTTTCTATTATCTCTTTTTCTAGCCAATCAAATTCTATTCCTGCTCTATCACAAGCATTCCAAAAAATCTTAGGAGTAATAGAATTAAAAAATTCTGTAAAATCCATTTTTAAAAAATAAATATTTTTAGCATGTATTTCAGCATTTTTTTTTATATCTTTTCCTTTCACATATGCTACACATGAGTTATGTATAGGAAAGTATTGTTGAAAAAGTTTAATTAAGGCTCTTTGATAATCTTTTAATTCACGGATAGGCTGAGCAATAGTACGCGTACCTGACGTTCGTTTAGGAATTTCATATCTTTTATATTTCTTAGGTGCTTCGCCAAAAAACAGGAAAAATTCCTTTTTAGATTCAAAATTATGAATTTTTTTAGATATTAAGTATTCAATAACATCAACTTTTGACATACTTTTTCCTAATTAAAAAGCTCAGGAAGTGTCCTTCACTGAGCTTAACACTCTTTACTTTAGAGCAAAAGTTTCAATTGTTTGCGAACAGAGTGAGCGAACAATTTAAACTTTTGTTCTCCAATGTGATTCATCAATAAGTTAGAGTCTGGCTAAACACCCGACTAGACTGTTAAGTCCTAAAGCTAAAGAGCCCCTCTATATTAATCTAGAGCTTCATTTACTACAATTTTTTATCCATTTTTTTCTAATAATGATCAACTATAGCCAATCCAAATCCAATTCCCTATACTCAACCTAACAACTCGCAACAAGAACGAACCTTATGAAATTAAAAACTGTACTTTTCGCTACTTTTGCTGCCCTTTCTATTACAGCATGTACATCTCAACCAACAATTCCACAGTTGACAGCTGGTGTATTACAAGAAGTCCAAGACATTGAAGTCTATCCAGACACAACCAATAACAAAGCAAAACTGACCAAATTTGAAGACAAATGCGTCATCGAATTTACTGGTAACCTCAAAGCAGGCAAAGTCGTAGAACAGTGGGCGTTCCGTGACTACATCCTCATCACAGGCGGCTCAGCAACCTTTGCACTCGATGGCACAAGCACAGCAACCAAATTTGAATTACACGATGCAGAAGTTCAGAAAAACTTCCTCGCTCTACGTAATCACTTTGCAAAAGAAGCCTTAGCGCAATGTAACTAAGCAAATCGTCATCACTGGTGCAACATCAGTGATGACTTTCTATCAAATGCCTTTCGCTTCATATCTTTTATTTCAACACCAATCTTCATACTCGTTACATTTAAAACAACGACTACGCATAAACTTACATAATTTTAATGAATTAACTGAATGACACAATTTTCAGCCCATTGTTCATGCGCTGTTGCCGCATTGTGCGACTTTCATATCAAACGCTATTTTTGAGCTCATTTCTGTCTATGATGACTGCTGTTCTGAACTCCTCATCGGGTTCTGTCATAAGAGGTAGAAAATCAAAGATGAAAGTTTTAACAAAGACACTCACCGCTTCGGCTTTAACCACTGCACTTTTAGCTTCCACTTCCCTATTCGCAAATACCACAGCCAATACATCGGCCAATGTTCAAGTTCAAACCTCGCAGCCAAGCGTATTGCAAAACTTAAAACATGATGTCAAACATGCCGCGCATGCGACAGGTGAAACGGTTGAGCATGGTGTCGACAAAACCAAAGCATTCAGCAAAGAAAAATGGCAAGACACCAAAGAATTTTCAGCTGAAAAATCTGCTGTCGTAAAAGATAAGGCTGGTGACGTTAAACACTCTGTTGAGCATAACACCAAAAAAAGTGGTCACTATATAGCGGATAAAGCGAAACAAGGCCAACAAGCGACCAAACAAAAATGGCAGGAAACTAAGCAGGCTGTCAGTGGTCAACCTAAACGTGCTGACGTAAATGGGCAAGCCCAAGTGGAACTAGATACACCTGTTGCTAAAGCCAAAGTCGGTTCATCGACCGATGCTGCTGTTGGCGCGAAGTAGAAAGTTAAACTCCTCCAGAGTTGAGAGAGCCCACATGCTGGGCTCTTTTTTTTAGCTATATACGTTTGCAAACTAAGCTTGTTTACAACCAAGCACATGAAATTCACACAAAGAGGCTTTATGCTAAAACGCTGATTTATGCACGATAGCCCAAGAGGTACACTGCTCTATGAACATGATGAAAACAACACTCTTCTGCGCTCTTTTAATGACAACAGCAGGTGTATGGGCACAAACAGAAACCACCACTCAGCAAGCACAAAAGCCAATTACACCTTATGGTAAAAACCCCAATATCTTTCATGTCTGGGCTTATAAAACTCAAGAAGGTGTGATTAACACGGCGGAAAAAGTCGGGACAGCAACAGAAAAAGGCATCCAAAAAATTCGCCCTTCTGCACACCAAGCCTTAGACAGTGCAAAAACCATCACCAACAACACCGCAGAACAAGCCAAAGAAACAGGACAGCAAGTTACCCAAAATGTGAATAAAAAGCTGCATGAAACCAAGCAAGTGATTACTGGTCAAACAGATCAACCCGCCCCCATTTACCAAGGTAGTTTAAGTCAACCGTCATCAGCACCCGTAGATGCTCCTGCGGTTCAAACACCGTCAGCCTCATCTCCACAGCCTGTCACCCCCCAAACAGTGAATGAACCCACGATTACCCAAGCACCATCTTCCTTTACACCAGCCCAAGCAGAAGAAGAAATTAAAGTGACTAAGCTTTAATATCAAAAAAGCCCATCATCTGACGGGCTTTTTCGTTGTCATTATTTGCTTTAATTCACCCGACGGATTGGCTGCCCTGCTTGAAAAGCTTGAGCATTTTCCACTAACTGCTGCACCATGCGTTGACGTGCATCGACACTGCCCCACGCACTGTGTGGTGTAATGATTAAATTCGGCAGACCAACCTCCAATAAAACATTACCCTCTTTGGGTGGTTCAACGGTTAGTACATCAGTTGCTGCGCCTGCAATTTCACCCTGTTTTAATGCGTCTGCCAAGGCAGCTTCATTCACAATTCCACCCCGTGCACAATTAATTAAAAAGGCACTTTTTTTCATTTTTGCGAAAGCTTGAGCATCGATCAGGTCACGTGTGTCATCGGTTAATGGACAATGCAGACTGACAAAATCCGATTGCGCCAGCAAGTCATCAAAGCCCACTCGTGTTGAGTCAGCATGTGGACGGTTTGGCAAATTGCCCACTAAAACCCGCATGCCAAATGCTTCAGCGAGTTTAGCCACCGCCTGCCCTAACTCCCCATAGCCTAAAATGCCCAAGGTCTTACCTGAAAGTTCAATAATTGGGTAGTCCAATAGACAAAACTGCGAAGCTTTATTCCATTCGCCCTGCTGCACCGCGCGGTCGTATTGCAAGCATGAGGTTGCAAGGTTAAGCATCAACATTAAAGTGTGCTGTGCCACCGCTGCCGTGCCATAACCCTGACAATTACACACCACAACACCTTGTACTTTGGCTTGCTGCAAATCGATATTATTGGTGCCTGTGGCAGAGATTAAAATCAACTTTAACTGAGGGCATTGTTTTAGGGTATCGGCATCCAGCATTACTTTGTTGCTAATAATCACATCTGCGTCTTGTACACGAGCGACAAGCGTCTCAGTGTCGGTACTTGGGTAAAGGATCAGCTCATCAAAAACAGCATGCAGTGCTTGAAAGTCCAAATCATTTTGATCTAAGGATGCACAATCTAAAAATACGGCTTTCATTGCTCACGTCCAGTTGTTCTGCATAATGATAGAGCGCTTATTTAAACTAACTCAGCCCCATTTTTCAACGTAAACACTGTCTTGACCACTTAAAAATAGCTGCTACACACAGAAAAAAGCCCGCTATTTAACGGGCTTATTACGATGAATACGAATAGAAATACTGATCTGTTTAATCACATAAAACGTCAGGATCAGTAAGAGAATGAGACCACCACCGAATGTCAGATAGGCTGGGTCTAAACTTTGTGCCTGTACGCTTTGTGATGTTGAAATAAACAGTAATGTTATAAATACAGCCGACCAATGTCTTTGCATTGCTTCCACCCTATTTGATCTTTATCCGTATTGTTTAAAAGATAAACAATACTTTCATATTAAAGCAAATAGGACGGAAAACAAGCGCTTGGCCTTAGACCAAAGCCCTATATGAATAAATCACATGAACACATCTGATTCAGCATCGCTTGACACCAAAAACTGCGCTGTTTCTGGAATATCCTCGACCAAATCAAAGCCACCATATTCATCACAGCTAAAGTTAAACTGCTTATAACTAATCAGATAATAATCACTATATTTTTTCATTAACAATGGATGCATTCCAGCGCTCAACTCGGCTTGTTCATGCACCAACTTCATGATCTGTCTGTCATTCATGACGATGGTATAGCGCATGTCATTATAGTAAATATGTACCAGTCCATTACCCTTGGCAAAGATCGGCAACAGAAACTTATGATTCAGCGCAATGGCATCTGGTGCATAGCTTTCAATCTTTTGACTAATCATATTGAACACCAAACCATGTCCAAAACTATCCATCAACTGACAGCTATTTTCTTGCGGCAAGTTGACCTGAATGCCCAGTTTCAGTAGATCCGTCTGGCTCACTTGTCGATTGCTGAGTAACTCGCGAATAATGCTTTGTTTTAGCTTGGCATCAAAAAATTGACCATCTAACTCAAGCTCATTATTTTTCAGAATTCGTCCCAAAGAAAAGCGATGACGCGGCAACAAGTTTTCGATCACTTTACGGTAGTAAAACTTGCTATTCTTTTTCACTTCACGAATTTTTTTATAAAAATACGGCGCATCAAACTCATGACGTAAAAAATCGTGCAACAAATCTGAACTGGCCAAAACCGCAATCGCATCATGCCCTGTAAAAGGTAAGTTCAGGGTATTCAGATTCGGCACGACCGTTTGTAATTTTTCATAATGCGCACGGTCTTCAGGGCAGTAAGGGTCATAAATAACAATGTATTCACACTCTGCCGAGACATCCTTCGGCTGTACCTGCATGTCATGGTTCAGCTCAGGCTGATAGAACATGTTATAGCGGTTATCCGTCACCTGTTCAGGGTCAATCGAATACTGCGGCACCAAGGCCACTACGCGCTTAAACTGGAGCAGCTTAGAGTATTTAATCGCGGCATAACCACCCATTGACCCTGCATAGGCAATACGGGTTTGAAAGGGGGCAATCCAAGCGCGTATCGCCTCTAACATCGCCAACATTGAAGACTCTGGAAACCATGACTTTTGTTTTGGCATAATGCCAACCACATTGAAGCCAAACTTCGCTAGCGACTTTTCTGCATTGATCGACGTTCCCTTGGCACGGGTAATCAGGTCGCCAAAAGAGAAAATAAGTTCGTCCGATGAACCCTGTAAAAAAATGACACGAATCTGTTCGTCTTCAAAAATAATTTGTTTCGCCATGTCCATGCTGAGAGATTTCATTCCTATAAAGTGAGGTCATGTTCGTTCCATACAGCATAAGCGATTTCATCGAACCAAATGTGTTATTTTATAGATGCAGAGCAGATAAAAAAGCGCAAAATATGACACAATTACTCCATCCTGCAGCACAACACGGGTTTAGCGCAGCTGCTGAACTTTATCAACAAGTGCGTCCAAGTTATCCACAAGAGATCCATGCGTGGCTCACCGAGCAACTGCATTTAAACGCAGATTCACGTGTGATTGATCTTGCCTCGGGTACAGGAAAGTTTCTGCCTTATCTGATTCCACATAGTGGACAGCTCACTGCCATCGAACCTGTTACCGAAATGTTAGCTCAACTCAAACTAGCCTATCCACAGGTCGAAACATTACAAGCCTTTAGTGACCATCTTCCCCTACCATCGCAAAGTATCGATGCAGTTTTATCTGCGCAGGCCTTCCACTGGTTTGCCAATCTGGACAGTTTAAAGGAAATTCACCGTGTCCTAAAACCGCAAGGGCATTTGGGCTTGGTCTGGAACCAACGCGATACTCAAGTCGACTGGGTCAATGCACTCGCAGAACGACTCGCTCCTTTAGAAGGAGGGACTCCACGTTATCATAGTGGATTGTGGCAAAAAGTCTTTGAACATCAACCCTTATTTCAACTCAAAAGCCTGCACCAGTTTGCACAGCAGCAAACCGGTACAGTAGAACAAGTCGTCTCAAACCGTCTCCTTTCGACCAGCTTTATTGCCGCAATGCCACTCGAACAACAGCAGGATTTAAAACATCAGTTTGAAAAAATTGTGAAGCAGTACACGGGTAAACAACCACAAGACGAAATCAGTTTTCCTTACATCACCTATGCCTATCACTTTCAAAAAATAGCAGAATAATAGGACACCGATATGAACCCACATACTCTTTCATTGAAACAGGTTCTACTGCCGCTTCTTTTAGGTGGCAGCTTAATCCTGACAGGCTGTAACAAAGCCAATCAATCTGCTGAGCAAGACACGCTTTCAAGCGATGATAAAATTCTGCAAGAACTCAGCTCCGAACCTGTCAAAAATTTTGCTAAAACAGCCAATGATCCACACGATATTGCGCTCTTGGTCGACTATGACCAGCGCTTTAGTAGCATGAGTGATGAAATGGAAGATGAACTCATGAAAATGCGTGAGGCAGGAACACTGACAGATGAATTTGCAAAAACACGCAAACAAGACAACATTCAGTCTGCACTGAATATGCTGAAAGAGCTGGATTTAAAAACAGAACAAGGGCGCTACATTCAAACTTTGATGTACCAATATTGGGATAACCAAGCCAAAATCATCCAAGATAAAGCCGCAGCACCACATGATAACGTGAAAGGCCTCGGTGAGCTCATTCATGCTCAAGAGCAGCTTGAACACTGGCAGTCGCAGTATCCTAAAGCTCAAGATACGATGTCGACAGGCTACTAACTCAATCGCAGACAAAGAAAAGGGATCCGATGATCCCTTTTACTTATATCTATTCTAATTATGGGCGTTCAGCATATTGTGGTAATGCATCACAAATGTTGTCCCACTCGGCTTGAGATGCCACAAAAATATGCTGCGTCGGCTTTTGCTGTAACGGGGTATCTAAAGTGCCGATCCGCAAACGGTAAAACTCAGGGGTGTCAGCTTTAATACTGACAAGAGGTGAACCACAGTTGCCACAGAAACAACGCTCTGTGCCTGCACTCGATGCATATTTTTTTACAACGTCCTGACCAGAGGTCAGTTTAAAATCCGCCTTAGCAATCGGTGCATTGGTTGCATATGCCGTTCCATTGGCCTTGCGACATTTTTGACAATGGCATTGAATAATATCGCCAATCGGCCCATCAATTTGATAAGTCACTGCACCGCATAGGCAGCTGCCCACATACTGCTGAAGATCCGACATCATGATGCTCCTTGAATTTTTTATTCAAATTAGCACAGCTGATTTTCAGTTGCATCGCTTACGGCGTTTTTTTTGCCACATTCAAATACTGCATCACGCCCTCACCTGCGGCACGTCCGGTTGCAAAACATGCAGTGAGTAAGTAGCCCCCTGTGGGTGCATCCCAGTCCAACATTTCCCCACATAAAAAAACGGCAGGATTGGATTTTAATTGTAGCTGCGAGCTTAGGCCTTCACGGCGCACACCGCCAGCACAACTAATGGCTTCTTCAATCGGACGAAAACCAGTTAAAGGAATCTGTAATTGCTTGATCTGCTGAGCCAGTTGCTCAGGGTGATTCCAGTGTTCTTTTGCAACCAACTCTCGCACTAAACTGGCCTTAGCTGCATCTAAACCCGCTTTACGCCAAACATTACTTAAAGACTGCTTTTTTGTGGGTTTCAGACGCACAGCCAATTCTTGAACCGTGACATCTGGCAGTAAATCAAGCGTTAACACTAAAGGTTGGAGCTGTTTTTGCTGCGCACGCAGCGCTCGACCTTGCTTATAGACCAAACCACTTTCTAGTCCATAATGGGTGATGACGATATCGCCCATACTTTTTTCCGCATCGCCCACCCATGCCGTGATACGTTTCAGTGGCTGCCCAAAAACGGGTTGCATGTAGGTAGACCATTCATGTTCTACTCCAGCATTGCTGGCTTGAAAAGGCTCAATTTCATCGGCCTCCAACCAGTTTTGCCATGCTCCATCACTACCGAGCTGAGACCATGACACTGCTCCGCAAGCCAAAACGATGGCATCATAGCTCTGGTTGTGCACTTGATCACTAAGCAAAGACTTAATTTCAAGTGTATGTTCTTTGAGGCTGAGGCATTGATGACGATAGTAAAACTTGACGCCTGACTCAACCAAGCGTTTCAACCATGCACGTAATAAAGGCGCGGCTTTCATTTCAATCGGGAAAATACGCCCAGACGTTCCGACATAGGACTCAATGCCTAAACCTTTCATCCATGCCTGAATCCAGTTGGCATCCCACTTACGAATCCAAGGTGCTAACCATTCGGCTTGATCATAGCGACCGATAAACTGCTCTACAGGTTCGGCATGAGAGATATTTAGTCCTGTTTTACCCGCCATCAGAAACTTACGTGCAGCAGATGGTTTTTGCTCAAACACATCGACCTGAACATCATATTGGCTCAACACTTCTACCGCCATCAAACCTGCTGGGCCCGCCCCAATAATTGCAATACGCTTTGGCATGATTTATTCAGCTTGATCCAAAGATTGCGCCTGCGGGTTCTGACCTTGCAAGGCCTGAAACGCGTCAAAACGCGTGCGATAACCTTCAGGTTTGGTGATGATCAACTGTTGGCAGAGCTCGCCTCGTTCTAAATATTTAATTTCAAAATGCGTCCTCGCAGAACTATCCGCGATGCGCTCTTTTACAAACGGTAACTTCCACACCTCAATCAACTGTTGCTGTGCTTCTTCGATATATTCAGGAATATTGCTGGCTAAAGTAATTTGTCCGCCCACTTGTAAACGTGAAATCAGAAACTCAAAAAACGGCATATTCAACCAGCGCTGCGCAGGATTATGCGGTTCAGGGTTGGGATAAAGAATAAAGAACTGTTCAACCTGCTGCGGTTGCAAGGCATGTACCACCCACGGTAAAGCATCGGCATGTACCAGCTGTAAATTCTGCTGACCTTCTAAGCTATGTTGTTTCTGCATCGCCACAAACTTTTCACGGGTTCGCTCAACCGCAATCAGCTTTTTCTCAGGATGATTGGCCGTAAACAATAAAGCATGTTTACCCTTGCCCGCCCCAATTTCCACACATAGTGGATCAGGACTGATCATTTGAAAATCACGAGGCGCATGCATACGCGGGGCTTGAAATTGACGAATCGGCATAATCAGATCAAACTAAGAAAAAACCGCATCAGTCTAACAACTGCCAACGTTTTTGCCTATTTCAATCCGAAAATTTTATCTGGAGTCGATCATGCCACACACTTTCCCTTGTCCCCGTTGTGGAGAAATGAGTCAATGGGAAGACAACGCCTTTCGTCCTTTTTGTTCTGAACGCTGCAAACTGATCGACTTAGGTGCATGGGCCAATGATGAATATCGCCTCCCAACGCAAGATGCACCGCAGGCAGAAAATTCAGAAGAATAATATGTTTAATTTCATGATATTTTTCATATTTTAAGAGAAATTGTTCATTATTTAATATCTTAATATTCGCTTAAAAGGATAATTCGTCGACTATACTCCCCCAAAAATTGGTACATGCTCACAGCATGATCAAGTCACAAAAATAACATCCTAAAGGGGGATAAGATGAACATCCTGAGTAAGACTATTGTTTTAATTGGCATTTTACTTGCGATCTGTCTATTCAGTTTTGGCATCTATATGCAAGATCTGTTGATCCTCTCGGTTGGATTATTAGTAGCCTTATTCTCCATCGTGTTGGCTCTAGAAACCCAACACATTTTGCATAATCCATTTCGCAAATAAAAAAGTCAGCAGCTGCTGACTTTTTTATTTTTCAATGAGACCACAAAGCGCTTAGCCTGCTTTCCCTGCCACAAAGGGATTATGTTGTTTTTCAAAACCAATGGTACTGATTGGCCCATGTCCTGAAATGAACTGCGTCTCATCGGGTAAGCTAAAGCATTCACGCTGAATAGAGTCAATCAGCTGCTGATGATTGCCACGCGGAAAGTCAGTACGACCAATTGAGCCTTTAAACAACACGTCGCCAGTCCAAAGCAAACCATAGTTTTTGTTATAAAACATCACATGACCCGGAGTATGTCCAGGGGCAAAACGTACTTCAAACGCTTCATTGCCCAGTTTAAGTACTTCACCACCTTCTAGCCATGTCGTGACATCTACCTTTTCAGGAATGGGAAAACCATAACGCTGCGAGACTTCTTGGATCATATCCAACCAAAAGGCATCTTCTTTATGCGGGCCAATCACAGGGACATCCCACAGTTTTTTTAATGCCCCGACTGCTCCAGCATGATCTAAATGCCCGTGCGTCAACCACAGCGCTTTTACCGTCAAACCCAACGCTTCGATTTCTGCTTTAAGCTTCTCAGGCTCTCCACCTGCATCAATTAAAATTGCTTCTTTACTGTCACTGTCCCAAACAATGGAACAGTTCTGCTGAAATGCCGTTACAGGCACAATTTTAACTTGCAACATAGAGTGTCAACCTCAATTCGTTTTGCTGGCTAATGTCTGTTTTAAGGCATCAAGATTAGCCTGAACCAGCGTATTGAGCAATTGCAAATGATCTCCGCGGCTGTTCAAGGCTGGAATATATTGATACCGCTCTCCACCTTGAGACAAAAACAATTCAGCATTCTGAATCGCCAGTTCCTCTAAAGTTTCTAAGCAATCCGCTGAAAACGCTGGACTCATAATTTGCACCGATTTTACCCCCTGCGCCGCCCATTCGGTCAGTAAGGCATCGGTATAGGGTTTCACCCACTCTTGTTTCCCAAAGCGGGACTGGAAACTGATTGCCCATTCATTCTCCGCTAGGCCTAATTCGGCTGCCACCAACTGTCCTGTGATACGGCAACGGTCTGCGTAGGGATCACCTTTATCGGCATAAGGCTGTGGAATACCATGAAAAGACATTAACAGCTTCTCAGTCACCCCATGTTCAGCACGGAAATCACGCACACTTTGCGCCAAAGCCTGAATGTATAAAGGGTGCTGATAATAATCACGAATAATGCTCAGCCCCGGCAAATTACGCTGCTTTGGAATCCACTTCGCAAAAGCATCATATAAAGGCGCGCTGGATGTTGCCGAGTATTGCGGAAACAAAGGAAAAAGTACAATATGATCTTGCGGGTTTTGACTCAACTCAGCAAGCAAGGGCTGAATGCCTGGATTGCCATAGGTCATCGCAGGGACGATATTCAGCTCAAACTCAGGGTATTGCAAAATCAACTGCTGTTGTAACGCGGCCACTTGAGTCAGCAAAATTTCTCGCATTGGAGAATCGCTGCCCCACACCATCTCATACGCATGGGCAACGCGTTTTGGGCGAAACGGCAAAATAAATAAACGGAGAATAATCTGCCAAAGCGGTTTGGGAATTTCAATCACTCGCTGGTCTGACAAAAACTGATCCAAAAAGCGACGCACTGCTGAAGCTGTCGGTGCATCAGGCGTTCCCAAATTTGCCAAAATAACAGTAACTTTTGCTTTTGTTGCAGTAGACATTCAGCCCTCGTGGCTCGTTTTCGAATGTCTCTACTGTAACAGTTTTCAGTTCATTATCTAAATGGATAACTACGAAGATTGAAATTGAAAAGGCCGATCCTTTTCCAATAAATTACTATCCAAAAGTTTAGTCGCCTTCGGGGTCAACTGCCAAAGCATGCGCTGACGATCATCTCGACCCGACTGAACAATCCAATCATTTTGACGCATTTGCATTTTAATACTGTGCAAAGCACGAATATTAATTTGCGAGCGTGCAACAGCATGGGCACGAGGCATTTCTAGACGCGCATCATTCAAACCAGTTTCGTTTAAATACTCATTTATGCGTTTGGAGAAATACTCTTCAGGAGTGGGGTGAATAAAGGTTGTCCCCAAAACCGACAGTAATTGCGCCCAAGTCATCTGCTTTTGAATTTTTAACTCTTTGAAGTTGCCATCTTGATAGGCATGCATCCGATAATCAAAGGCAAAAAATTCATGCATAGCCACTTTGGGTAAAGACAAAAATGGATCGACTTCACGTTTACCCGCTTCAGTTTCCAGTTGCACCAATTTGGCTTTGAGTTTATCAATTTCGTCATGCAACACTTGGGTATTCTGCGGACGTACCCAACCGGACACAGGATAGCGCTCCAGCATCTGCGTCATATTCAAGCGAACGGCCATTTCCAAGTCACGCATGGTGCGATAAGTGAAAACCTGATCGACTTCGTTTTGGAGTAGTTTTCTAAACTCTTTGAATTTTTCACGCAGCTCAGCTTTGTCGTCATGTAAACATAACTCACGTGCATCAGGATCATCATGCATAAATACAATAATCGGCTTTTGTTTGGTGACCGCATAAATGTATTCAAGGTGCATATATCCCACCCCTGACACGGACTGTTCGCCATATTTGCTGCCCAGCAACAATATGACGTAGTCACAGTCATCAATCTGACGACGTGCAAAAGCCGTTGAAAGTGGTGTCCGTTGTTCTAATCCCCAAGAAAAAAATCCCATGCCCACTAAAGTTTGGGCCAAAATGATCCGCTCTGGTTGCATCTCGCTTCCAGACGTGGTTATAAACACTTGATAACGCTTATCGAGCATCGGTTATCCTCATTATTCTTCGCAGCATCCCATCCCCCAAATTCCATTAGATAGACACTGCGACTAACTCAAGCATATTAGGTTGCAATTTTTGACTATATATCAAAATACTCGATTTATTTGTTTAAAAATTAATCAGATATGTTTGAAATAGTCCAATTTAGTTCTGGTTCAAGCAAAAGTTGTAAGATAGGTCTCAAACTTTCTGCATTATTTCCACTGACATAACATTTAATTCGAACATCACCATCATGATTTTGTTCAAATAATAACTCATTTTTGATTAAAATACGGGCTGTTTGTCGTGCAACTGCCAGTCCAGAGTCAATTAATGTCAGTTTCTGACCAAAAATAGATTGTATCGCTATTTTCAAAAAAGGGTAATGGGTACAGCCTAAAACTAAGTAATCTGCACCCTGATCAACAACGGGTTGTAAAATATCTTTTAACGTGGCTAAACATGCCGCACTCATCTGCGCGCCGCTCTCAACAAAAGGCACTAAATCTAAGCAGGTCACTGGAATCACCGTGACTCCCGAAGGCTGTGCGAATTTATCAACGACGTCTTTAATCAACTGCCCGCGAAAGGTCGCAGGAGTGGCTAGAACAGCCACGGTTTTGGATTTGCTTTGCAATACCGCAGGTTTTAGGGCAGGAACAAGGCCGATAATCGGGAAGTTGTCGCCATAGTGCTCGCGTAAATAATCCAAACTAAAGGCTGAAGCGGTATTACAGGCCACAACTGCAACTTTACAGCCTTTGCGGTAAAGCCACTCAATCGCTTGCGCAGTCAATTCTCGAATATTTTGATCATCGCGCGGCCCATAAGGCACATGTGCGGTATCGGCAAAATAAATGAATCGTTCATGTGGTAAATGCTTGGCAATTTCTTGAGCGATGGATAAACCGCCTATTCCCGAATCAAATATCCCGATTGGCGCATCGGCTGTCGCTTTTGGCATGGGGTTGATCAGAGGAAATAAGGGCTGAATGGCACTCATGAGGACTCGTTGCAGTATAAAGTTAAAAGATCAATCAAGCTTAAACCTCAGGTGCCTAATTGCAATAGCAAATCACCACTTTGTAAGCTCAGTTTGGCTTGACCTTCCGCATCGTCCCTTAGCTCACCCATTTCCACCAAATGAAAAAAAGCAGCACGCTGAATCAGTGCATTGATGCCAAAACGAACATGCACATAAGGACGTAGCTCCCCTTGGAAGGCACGCATAAAAATGGGATGGTCTTCATCAACAATCACCACATCATGCGTGGTCGTGGTCAGTTGTAGGTAGATTTTTCCTGCAATTTCGACTTGATCGACCTGATTGACAAATAAAGGCTCATCTTCAACCTCGATTTCAATCTGCTCGACCGGAGTTTTGAGATAAAACTTATCTTCTTCTTTCCAAAGTACCGTTGCAAACAGCTCAATCATGGCTTGGCGTTTGATCAATTGACCTTCGTGCCACCATTCTCCATTGGCTAAAACCTTCAAATCCATTGTGCCACAATGCTTTGGGTGCCATTGATCTAAAGGGGGGATTGACCTTTTGTGACCGGACTGTCCACCTTTTATGTATTGTGCAATATCCGTTAAGTTTTTATTATCAGCAATAGCTACTTTTTTCGTCGGATTTGCTGAGTTGTGCTGCTTATCCATAAAATTCATGCCTGTCTGACGGAAAAATAATATGATTCAGCCAATTGGCTAGAACTCGGTTTAAACCTATACTAGCTCACAATATAAAAGACACGATGATAAATTTTGTGTCTGGGAACTAAGAACACTCATGGCAGCACCGTTCTTTGAGTCAAAACGGTTGCCACCTTTAACCATATGAGGAGTCCTACATGGAACACATCGAACGTGAATCGATGGAGTTTGACGTAGTCATCGTTGGCGCAGGCCCTGCTGGCCTTTCTGCTGCGATTAAAATTCGTCAACTTGCAATTGAAAACAACCTTAATGATCTGTCCGTTTGTGTCGTAGAAAAAGGCTCTGAAGTTGGTGCGCATATCCTTTCAGGTGCTGTGCTCGAACCGCGTGCGATCAATGAGTTGTTCCCTAACTGGAAAGAAGAAGGCGCGCCTTTAAATGTTCCAGTAACTGAAGATAAAACATATTTCTTAATGTCTGCTGAAAAGTCACAAGAAGCGCCACACTGGATGGTTCCTAAAACCATGCATAATGATGGCAACTATGTGATTTCACTCGGTAACGTGGTGCGTTGGTTAGGCCAAAAAGCTGAAGAATTAGAAGTTTCTATTTTCCCAGGTTTTGCTGCATCTGAAATTCTTTATCATGCCGATGGTACCGTTAAAGGCATCCAAACCGGTGATATGGGGATTGGTAAAGATGGTGAACCAACACATAACTTTACCCCGGGCTATGAACTACATGCCAAATACACGATTTTTGCGGAAGGCTGTCGTGGTCATTTAGGTAAGCGCCTGATTGCCAAGTTTGATCTCGATAAAGATGCAGACCCTCAACACTATGGTATCGGCATCAAAGAACTATGGGAAATTGACCCTGCAAAACACAAACCAGGTTTGGTGATGCACGGTGCAGGTTGGCCTCTAGCTGAAACCGGTTCTTCTGGTGGTTGGTGGTTATATCACGCTGAAAACAACCAAGTTACTTTGGGTATGATCGTAGATTTATCTTACGAAAACCCACACATGTATCCATTTGCAGAAATGCAACGCTGGAAAACGCATCCACTGATTAAGCAATATCTTGAAGGCGGTAAGCGTATTTCTTATGGCGCACGTGCTGTTGTCAAAGGCGGTTTCAACTCTCTGCCGAAGTTCACCTTCCCAGGTGGTTCTTTAATTGGTGATGATGCAGGCTTCCTAAACTTCGCTAAAATTAAAGGCTCTCACACTGCCATGAAATCTGGCATGTTGTGTGGCGAAGCGGTATTCGAAGCGATTCAAGCTGGCGTTGAAAAAGGTGGTGACCTTGCCATTGCACGTGTGCTTGAAGGTGAAGACTTCTTTGCAAAAGAGTTAACCGCTTACACAGACAAGTTCAACAACAGCTGGTTAAAAGAAGAGTTATATCGTTCTCGTAACTTTGGTCCAGCAATGCACAAATTTGGCACGTTCGGTGGTGGTGCATTTAACTTCATCGACCAAAATGTGTTTAAAGTCCCGTTTACACTGCATGACTTAGTGCCTGACTTCAGCACACTGAAAACTGTAGATGCAGCAACAGTGAAACCGAACTATCCAAAACCAGATGGTAAGTTGACCTTTGACCGTTTATCTTCAGTATTTGTATCGAATACCGTGCATGAAGAAAATCAGCCAGCACACTTGAAACTGACTGATGCTTCTATTCCTGTAAATGTAAACTTACCAAAATGGGACGAGCCAGCTCAGCGCTACTGCCCTGCTGGTGTTTATGAAATTATGGAAGAGAATGATGGTTCTAAGCGTTTCCAAATTAACGCGGCTAACTGTGTGCACTGTAAAACGTGTGATATTAAAGATCCATCTCAGAACATTACTTGGGTAACTCCTGAAGGTGGTGGTGGTCCGAATTACCCGAATATGTAATTCCTTACGACACGGCAAAGCGGTTGCTTTGCTAACCGTGTCTCATACCCGAATATGTAATGTTAAAACGGGCTTGCGCTGAGGCGCATTTTCGAGTAAGTGATCTCTTTTAGATTAAAAAAATCCCTTCAGCACTGAAGGGATTTTTTTAATTAATAGGCATCTGACTTTCTGCTAAAAACCATCACCGTTGGCCCTATCGCAGTATGCCCAACCCCATGATCTTGATAAATTTCAATCCGATAATCGTCACACTGATAGACATATTTATTTTCAGCTTGTTTCCAGCCGTTTTGCGCCACCTGAAAGCGTTTTAATACTCGACTTTTAAAAACATCTAAATCCGTTTCATACGTCGCAAGCGGCCCATCTAGAAAACTTAAACTGTATGAAATAATCATTTTAGAATGCGGATCGTAACGAATATGCTGAACCCAGCTCACACCTGCTTTTTTAATTTGTGTATCCACACCTTGTGCAAATTCAAACTGATAATTATCGCCCCCTAAAATAACCGTTTTTGCGGTGGGATGATGCTGTTGAAATTCACGAATATGCTGTCCAATTTTTAAACCTGCAACATTCATCGTGCCTACAGGAACTTCACAAGATTTTGCCCAAGAAATTGAACAAAATAATGCAAAAATATGAGCCCATAAGAACATATTTATTCTTTTCATTCTGATTTCCTTGGATGAACTTGATTTCTTTTTCTTTACTCAAGTACATTTTAAAAGGCTAAGACAAATGTCCTAACCCTTTTTAACTAAATAATGAAATTCTTTATTGCCATTTTCGTCTAAGCGCTCTTCTTGCAGCAAAAGTTCATGCCCAAGATGCATACAAAATTTAGGAATATCCCATGAAGTTGAATTGTCCGTTGCAAACACCTCCACTACATCTCCCGATTTAGACTTGCGAATGGCTTGATGCAACATCATCACAGGCTCTGGACAGCGTAAACCACGGGTGTTTAATTGGATGCTTGGGCTCACTTCCAAATCAGACATATATAAACTCAAAAATTTAAAAACTTGCCAATTTTAACACAACTGCCCATTTCGCATATCTGTTTGCATAGCTTGATGGCAGATGAACCTCGTATTTAAAAGTATTGATCTAATCATTCATGCAATCACTGCTTAATTACAATAGACAACTGTGTTTTCTACGGTATGATAAAATTAAGTTTTTTAGATATTAAGAGTCTTTAGGAAAGATCATGCACGAGGAATCAGGCCCGTCGTGGGGAATGCGTGGCTTACGCAAATGGTTAGGTACCGCGCCAGAAACTCGCGATGAACTGTTAAAGTTAGTTCAAGATTCACGTCGTTTTTTAGAACCCGACACTGTTGCGATGTTAGAAGGCGTATTAGACCTTCCAGCAACCAAAGTCCGCGAGGTCATGACACCGCGTACATCGATGATCAGCCTACAAGAAGATGATGAGTTACTCGACATTTTGCATACCTTGGTTGAGTCGGCACATTCACGTTTCCCTGTCTTTTCATCAGATCAACCAGACAATGTCGTTGGCATTTTATTGGCCAAAGACTTATTGCCTTTCTTGACTGAACCAAACAATAAAGTGGATATACGTGCGCTGATGCGCCAACCTTTATATGTACCTGAAAGCGCACGCTCAGACCAAGTGCTTCGCATGTTGAAAAACACCCAAACGCACATTGCGGTGGTGATTGATGAATATGGCACGACCTCAGGTTTAGTGACGTTAGAAGATATTTTGGAAGAGATCGTCGGTGAAATTGAAGATGAACACGACAAGATCGATGAAGAAGCGGAATATATTATTCCCGACAATGACCCTACGACAGCAAATACGTGGCTGGTTCAAGCACTTACACCAATCGAACACTTTAACAATCTTTTAGATGCAGACTTTTCTGATGATGAGGTTGAAACTGTGGGCGGTTTATTGCTTCAAGAAATTGGTTTAGTGAGTGATTTACAAGGTCAGGTGATTGATCTTGAAAATTGGGAATTTACCATTGTAGAAGCAGATGCACGTTCTATTCATCTGATTCGAGCCGTTCGTAAATGAGAGCTTACTTTGACAAACTGTTAACCCCCAATCCACAACAAAAACAGTTACCTTTAATTTATCCGCTTCTAATTGCCTTATTTTCAGGGGCTGTCTTTAGTTTTGCACTCGCCCCTTATCATTATTGGTGGTTGGCAATCTTATCCCCTGCACTGCTCTATGCGACTTTACGCAGGCGCAGTGCAAAGCAGGCCTTTGGTATTGGTTGGGCCTATGGTTTTGGCCTATGGTTCGTGGGGGCTTTTTGGCTCTACACTTCCATCCATGTCTATGGCGATACCAACAGTGCCTTAAGTGTCGGTATGATCGGCATTATGGCCTTGGTCATGGGCTTATTCACGGCTGTCCAAAGCTTTATTTACCGCCGTTTTTTCCCTGAAACGCCACTAACATTCGCTCCGCTTTGGGTGCTTTTTGAATGGGCAAAAACCTGGGTCTTCACAGGCTTCCCATGGCTGTTTGCAGGCTATGCCTTTACCGAACGTTTACTGGATAGTTATGCACCATTATTTGGTATCTTCGGGGTATCGTTTGTAGTCTTGGTGTTGGCCTGCGCACTGGTCGAAGTTTTAAACCGCCGCGTCTTCTGGATCATCCCCTCTGCTTTATTGGTCCTTGGCGCATGGGGCGCATCAAAAATTGAATTCGTCTCCGCAAAAAATACCCCACCATTATCGGTTTCTTTAATTCAGGGCAATATCCCACAAGACTTAAAATGGCTCACTGAGTATCAACTAAAAACACTTGGAATCTATGCTGATTTAACCAAAACAGAATGGGGACGAGACCTCATTGTTTGGCCTGAATCCTCTATTCCGATGTTCCAGAGTGATATCGAACCCTTTTTAGCTGCAATGACGGCACAAGCCAAGAAAACCAACACAGCATGGGTCACCGGTATTCCATACTGGGATATTTCAGGCTCTGAAGCGGCAGGTCGACCACTGTACTACAACAGTATTATGGCCAATGGTGCTGAATCCGAAGGACTCTATAAAAAGCAACGTTTAGTGCCTTTTGGTGAATATATTCCACTATCCGGTTTACTGAAATGGGTGTTGCCTGCCATGCAGAATGATCCGTCGATGAGTAGTTTTTCACGTGGTGAACAACAGCAACAACCGCTTTCTATTCATCAGCAGCATTTAGGCGCGGCCATTTGCTATGAAGTAGCTTATCCAAACTTAACACGTCGTAATGCCAGCCAAAGTGATTTCTTGGTGACAGTTTCCAACGATGCATGGTTTACGGGAACTGCAGGCCCTTTACAACATTTACAGATGGTTCAAATGCGTGCCAAAGAAAATGGACGCTGGTTTATCCGTGCCACCAATACAGGCGTGACGGCGTTTATTGACCATCAAGGGCATATCGTAAAACGTGCCCCACAAGATGTGGCAACCGTGCTTCGCGGCGAACTGCCTGCTATGCAAGGTCAAACGCTATATACCCGTTTAAGTGACTGGCCAATTTTAGGTTTCTCAGTTTTTTTACTGATCTTGGGCTGGATCTATCGTCCACGTAAAGTCGATGTATCGTTTAAGTCTCGTCGATAGTTGCTATTGTTGGATCAGACTGTTCCAAAGAAAAACCCAAGCTGAGCTTGGGTTTTTCTTTTTCAATTATAGTAGCTTGGTACCTACTGGAACATCTGTATCAGGCACACAAAGTACCACGCCTGCGTCTGAATCATGAAAGCCAGTCACTAAGCACTCAGACTGGATGGGACCAATTTGTTTGTTTGGAAAGTTAACCACTGCCACCACCAATTTACCCAATAACAGTTCAGGTTGATAACGCTCAGTAATCTGCGCACTCGATTTCTTAATGCCAATTTCATGACCAAAGTCGACATGTAAAATATAAGCGGGCTTACGTGCTTGCCCAAACACTTCGGCCTGAATAATACGCCCGACTCGGAGCTCGACTTTTAAAAAATCCGCCCAATCAATCTGTTCCATATTTCACTCTATATTTATATTTTCTACAGTATAGGGAGCGAACACGAGGATCACATACAACGAAACAGACAAGCGATCCTATCTTTCCGCCATTCTTCATGACGCAATAAAAAACCGAGCGTATGTGCTCGGTTTTTTATCACAACAGCTTTGTTGCATAAAGATTTAAAAGTTAAATTTACCCTGTTCTACTCAAATTCAAGTGACAACTTGGGTGAGAGGTCGACCTAACTCCCTAAATTTATTTAATACTGCCACACGTGCATGCATTTCATTGACTTGGCTTTGAAAGTTTCTCGCACTGAGTTTATCCCCCAATAATTTGATGCAATGCATCTTGGTTTCGACCAAACTCCGCCGATGATAGCCTGACCATTTTTTCCATAGTGTCCTGCCGAAACGTTTAACTGTTCGAAGTAATTCATTTCGCTCTCGCGAATGAACTTTGTTATCTTTCCAAGGCTTTGCATTTTTTCTGGGTGGAATCACTGCATACGCTTGCCGATCTGCAATGACCTGACGGCATTGTTTTGTGTCATAAGCCCCGTCTGTATAGACTGAATCAATCTGCTCATCCAATGGGATTTGATCAAGTAAATCTCCAAGGACTTGCGAATCACTGACATTATTTGTTGTCAGCTGTACAGCTCGTATTTGCAAGGTTCTAGCATCTATACCAATATGCAATTTACGCCATTGCCGACGATATTCAGGCTGATGTTTCTTACGTTTCCATTCACCTTCGCCTAAAAACTTAAGGCCAGTTGAGTCTATCAATAGATGTAATCCTTCATGACTTTTTTGATAGCTGATCGCAATATCAATCTGCTTTTGTCGTCTGCAAAGTGTGGAATAATCTGGTGCTGTCCAACTTAACCCACTGAGCTGAATTAGGCTTTGCACAAAGCCTGTGACCATACGCAAAGAAAGTCGAAAGATAGATTTGATCATCAAACAGCACTGAATTGCTATATCAGAATAAGTTTGATTTCTTCCATGCTTAGCCTGTGGCTGAGCATACCATTTAGTCTGAGGATCGAACCAAGTTGAAATATTTCCTCGCTTGATTAGAGCTTGGTTATAAGAGGACCAATTCGTTGTGCGATAAATTTTAGATGCAGGCTTCTTCATTTGGAAATTATATTGCTGAAGAAGCCTTTAAGAATAGCTTTGTGCAACAAAGCCTATCACAACTATAAATGTCAGTATTAAATTTGACCGACCAAATAGGACACCATACCGGCTAAAAAGAGCATCGGGGTATAACGGTAGAACATGACCACTTTTTGTTCTAATGCTGTAATCTGTACTTGATCGAGTGTGAGTACGGTTGCTTTTAACGCAGACCAAAAGCTCAAAACCGCCCATGTGCTGAACAGACTGATTGCAAAGAAACCCACCATAATTTGGCTGCTGCCTTCAGTCGACTGCCACACACTTAAAACACCTTGAGCAACAGGAAGCATACTCAAAATCAAAAGAACAGATTTGAGCATCGACCAATGGAATTGGCTCATTTCATCCAACAAGGTTAATGCTTTCATTCTATTCTCCTCAGGCAAATCAGTTGCCATTGAGAACATTATGCAAGGATTTAAATAAATAAAAAGCCTATTTTTATCCATAATTTACATTATTTGTAATCAACAAATATGGGAATAATTCTTATTATAATCTCAGCTGATACTTATTATATTTAATATTTTAAAATCATAATCTTAGATATTAATTTTAAATTAAGATGTATTATCATTACAGTCCACATTGACATAACCTATGCACTGTAATGATATATTCAATTAAACCCAATATATAATAATTCTCAATTAAGGTTGATACTGAATATCAGCATCGGTTTCTTCACCACCTTGTTGACCATCCGCACCAAAAGAATATAAATCAAATGGTCGTCCATCGCTCCCAGGTGTAACATATTGAATGTCATTGTCCCAACTATCTTTCGGATATCCACCTTTCACATAACCGCCTGGCAACCAATTTTTTGCAGACTCAGGCTTATTCACCAAAGCGTCGAGTCCACCCTCTTGCATCGAAGGATATTTACCATTGTCCAATTTATATTGATCCAATGCCGCAGCAACACCCTTGAGGGTAATGACAGTGGTATCCACTTTAGCTTTTTCACCACGTCCCATCACATTGGGTACAATTAAGGCTGCCAACACACCTAAAATAACAATCACCACCATGACTTCAATTAAGGTAAAGCCTGAAGCTTGGCGTCTATAGATTTTTGATTGCATGTGAATTTTCTCTTCCATCTTATATTTTTAAAATTAAATCATGTTGTTCATGTTGACGATCGGCAGCATCACTGCGATCACAATCACCAAGACAATGCTTGCCATCAGAACCAACATCAGTGGCTCAAGTAAAGCCAGCAAGGTCGATATGAGCGTTGTCACCTCTCGGTCTTGCATGGTCGATGCGCGCTCCAACATCCGATCCAATTCACCCGACGTTTCACCACTTTTAATCATTTGTACCATCATCGGTGGGAAATAACCACTGCGCTCCAGCTGGGTCGCAAGGTTTCCACCTTCAGTCACTTTTTCTGCGGCATGATTGACCGCATCGCGAATCACCCAGTTATTACTCACCGCCGCGCCAATTTTTAACGCATCCACCAAGGGCACACCTGACTGGGTCAAAATCGATAAGGTACTGGCAAAGCGTGCGGCATTTATACCACGTGAAAGTTTACCGAATAATGGCAGTTTGAGCGTTAAACGATCAAAGGCATAATGCCCTGCTGTAGTTCTTAAAAATCGCAGTAATAAGCCGATGCCCAAGACACTGCCCACCAATAAAAATGGCCATGCCACTCGAATAAAACCACTGGCTTTCATCAAGGCAACGGTAATCCATGGCAAGGCATCTTTGCTTTGGTCAAAGGTTTTGACAATGTCAGGCACTACATAAGTCATGAGCCCCATCACGATGGCAAAAGACATCAGCATTAAAATAATCGGGTAAATCATCGCACCTTGAATTTTCTTTTGCATTGCAAAACGATTTTCGGTGTAATCTGCCAGCTGATCTAAAATTAAGTCCAAATGTCCTGAACGCTCACCAGCGGCAATCGTAGCAATGTACAACTCTGGAAAACGTCCAGATTGCTGTAAACCCTGCGCCAATGAATGACCTTCCAGTACTTTAGAACGCACTGACATCAATAGATTTTGTACATGTGCTTTTTCTGACTGCTTTCCAACCGCACGAATGGCTTCTTCCAACGGAATGGCCGCCGCCACAAGTACAGAAAGTTGACGTGTCAATAAAGCCAAATCATAGGCGGTAATTTGTTTTTGAAACCATGTTTTACTGCTGTGCTTATCTTTTTGTTCAACAGGATCAACCGAGACTGGAATCAGCGCTTTATCACGAAGTTGTTGCCGAATTTGACGTGCTGAATCCCCTTCGAGCACGCCTTTTTGCTGCTTTCCTGCGGCATCGAGTGCGGTAAATTGATATGCTGGCATGTTTACGCTTTCTAATTGTCCATTTAGTCATTTGGCGCTGTTGCATGTCGGCACCAAAATCATTCATATTCTAAGTTATAAATTATGTCATCACTCTAACACAACTCATTCATCGCACAACGACAATTTCATCAGGACATTTTGAGCTTTTTATGCCAGAAAATACACTTTCCACAACACCAAGCTACCGTATTCGTGTGGCTGTTCCCGTTTACCTATATGACTGTTTTGACTATAGTTTAACGGCTGAACAATACCACCAAGCTGAAGTGGGTGCACGTGTGGCTGTCTCATTTGGTCGCCAAAATGTGGTCGGTGTCATTGTTGAGAAGCTCACTGATGAGAAACCACTCGATTTAGGCTTTAAACTTAAAGCCATAACTGAGTTGCTCGATGACAGCGCTATTCTAGATGCTAAAGTTTTAAGTTTATTGACATGGTCAGCGCAATATTACCAATTTCCCATTGGTGAAGTGATGCATGCTGCTTTGCCCAGCTTTTTACGCCAAGGTAAACCCTATAATTTACTGGCGCGGATGTGGAAGCTGATTGATGATCATGCCGAAGACAAATTAAAGCGTTCTGAAAAACAACAAGATGCCTATAAAATTTTAAAGCTGCATCCCACAGGAACGTCTGAAAACATTTTAAATTTGGCTGGCATTGAAACTGCGACCTTAAAAGCCTTAGAAAAAAAGCAAATCACCCAGTGCATACTTGAAGCCCAAGACTTTAAACCGCAAACCATGACACTGGCGCAAATGCCTCTCACGCCCAATGATGAACAAAAGCGAGCCATTCAAAACATTCTCAAAGCTCGTCATAGCTATCACGCTTTCTTACTGGATGGTTTAACCGGTAGTGGCAAAACTGAAGTCTATTTGCAAGTCATGCAAGAGGTTTTAAAACAAGGCAAACAAGTCTTGGTATTAGTGCCTGAAATTGGTCTCACCCCACAAACAGTGAGCCGTTTTCAGTCACGTTTTCACTGTCATATTGCGCTACTACATTCAGGTTTAAATGATTCTAAGCGCCTGCAAGCCTGGCAAAGTGCACAAGCGGGAAAAGCTTCGATTGTGATTGGTACACGTTCTGCCATCTATACGCCCCTTCCGCATTTGGGTTTGATTGTCTTAGATGAAGAACATGACTTATCTTTCAAGCAACAAGAAGGCTTCCGCTACCACGCTCGTGATGTGGCTTTATACCGTGCGCACTTAGAAAACTGTCCGATTATCCTCGGTTCTGCAACGCCAAGTATCGACAGTTATGCATTGGTCGAACAAGGTAAAATGACTCGTTTGGAGTTGGACCAACGTGCAGGTGTGGCCGTGATGCCGAAAATGCATGTGATCGATCTGAAAGTAGCACAAAAACAAAATGGCATTAGCCAACAGCTGATTCATGAAGTACAAAAGCGCTTAGACAAAAAAGAACAAGTGCTGATTTTCTTAAACCGTCGCGGCTATGCGCCTGTGTTGATTTGTGAAAGTTGTGGATGGCAGGCCAAGTGCCCCCACTGCGATGCCAATTTTACCGTACATCGACAGCCCTATCAGCATTTGCACTGTCACCACTGCGGCACCATCCATCGCATGCCTGAACACTGCCCACAATGTCAGCATAGCGAACTAAAACCAATTGGTTTAGGCACCGCAAAAGTTGAAGAAAACCTACAAGAACTGTTCCCCAACTTTGACGTAATTCGGGTTGATCGTGACTCGACCAGTCGGGTCGGCAGCTGGCAAAAAATCTATAACAAGATTCAGAAAAGTGAACCCATCATTTTGCTCGGCACCCAAATGCTGGCCAAAGGACATCACTTTCCTTATGTGACTTTGGTGGCGATTTTAGACATTGACTCAGGCTTACTCAGTGTTGACTTTCGTGCCACAGAACGTACTGCACAGCTCATCATCCAAGTCGCTGGACGTGCTGGGCGTGGCGAGAAAAAAGGCGAAGTCTATTTACAAACTCTACGTCCAGATCATCCTTTGCTGAATACCCTGCTGGAATCGGGCTATCGCAGCTTTGCCAAGCAAACGTTGAAAGAGCGTAAAGCTGCATGGATGCCACCTTATCGCTATGCGGCTTTATTGCGCTGTGAATCCAAAGACCAAGAACTGAACCAAAGCTTTTTACAAGAGCATGCACAAGCACTGCGCCAAGCCTCAGAAAACAGTATTGATATTTGGGGGCCCATTCCTGCGCCGATGGAACGTAAAGCAGGACGCTATCAAGCACATATGGTGCTACTGTCCAAAGACCGTGCGCGTATGCATTTTTATATTCATCAGTGGTGGCAAAATGTCTGGCATAACAAACCACATGGTATGAAATTGAGCCTTGATATTGATCCACAAGAGTTAAGTTAAGACTTGACGTGAATAAGGTTTAGACCTGAGTCGCGTTCTCCCTTAAACTTCCAACATAAAGAAAAAAATTTAGGACAGGGCAATGTCTCTACTGCTTCAAATCACCCTCTTTTTGGCTGCGGCACTGATGATCGTTCCATTGGCCAAACGGCTGGGGATTGCCACGGTACTCGGCTATTTATTTACAGGCATCTTACTCGGCCCCAGTGTATTCAATGTCGTCCATGACCCTGAAGACATTCATAAACTCGCTGAATACGGCGTGATTTTCTTGATGTTCATTATTGGACTCGAACTTCGCCCACAACGCTTATGGGAAATGCGTAAATCCATTTTTGTGATGGGCAGTTTACAAGTGATGCTCTGCGGTGTGCTACTGGCGTGCATTGTCTTTTTTGCCCTGCAACAACAGATTGCAGCCAGTGTCGTGATTGGTTTTGCCCTTGCCCTTTCTTCTACCGCTTTTGTGCTACAGCTTTTAAGCGAAAAACAGCAGCTCAATACCACTTTTGGTCAGCAGTCCTTTTCCATTTTACTCTTTCAAGATATTGCCGCGATTCCGCTGATTGCGATCATTCCCCTTCTTGCAGGGACAAGCTCAACCCATCATGGCGTTGCCTACTTTGCAGCGATTGTTGCCACCTTTACAGGCTTGTTTTTATTTAGCCGCTATCTCATGCGCCCTTTTTTCCGCTTTGTGGCCAAAAGTGGCGCACATGAACTGATTACCGCAGTCGGTTTGTTTATTGTCTTAGGCGTGGTCGCTCTGATGGATGTCTTAGGCATCAGCACCACCTTGGGCGCATTTTTAACTGGGGTACTTCTAGCTGACTCTGAATTCCGTCATGAACTGGAAGCCAGTATTGCCCCATTTAAAGGTCTACTTCTCGGTCTATTTTTCATGACCGTCGGGATGAGTACGCAATTTTCGCTCCTGTGGGAAAGCCCAAGTCTGATTATTGGCGGTGCATTATTGCTGATGTTGGTCAAACTGCTGGCCTTAACGGCCATCGCTCGCTACTTCGAGTTTTCATGGCGCAATAGTTTGATGCTGGCCACCTGTTTGGCACAAGGCGGTGAGTTTGCTTTTGTGGTGCTCAATGTTGCCATGAGTGAACACGTGATTACGCAGGCCATTTTAGAGCCGATCAATTTAATCGTGACGTTGTCGATGATTCTGACGCCTATTCTATACTGGCTGATGAGTTCGTGGGTGGTACCACTATTCGAAAAAGAAACTACACCTGTCTATGATGAGATTCCTGAACAGCATAACCCGATGATCATTGCTGGCTTTGGCCGTGTCGGACAAATTGTGGCACGACTGGTTCACTTACAGCACCAAACCTTCACGGCGATTGACAGCAATATCGACAAGGTCGATTTCGTTCGCAACTATGGCGGCAAACTCTACTATGGTGATGCCACTCAACCCGATATCCTGCGTGCAGCCGGTATCGAACATGCCAAAGTGTTTGTACTAGCCATCGATGATATTGAAGACTCCATGAATGTGGCACGCCATATTCGACTCAATTATCCAGACTTAAACTTGCTGGTCCGTGCCCGTGATCGACATCATGTGCATTTGTTACGTGACTTGGGGGTGGAACATATTTGGCGTGAAACCTATTTATCGTCTTTAGGGATGGCCTATTTTGCCCTACGTAATTTAGGCATTGCAGAACAAGATGCTTATAAGAGCATTGAGTTATTTCGCGATTATGATGAAAAACTGCTCGCGCAGCAGCAAAGTATTTATAACGATGAACAGAAAGTGTATGAAACACATCGTAATGCTCTGGCCGAATTAGAGCACTTATTTGAAAGTGATACGCAGCTCCGTCAAAGTCCTGTCGGCGTTGACCTACAACGTGAGTTACAACATGACCGAATAGATGTCACACGGGATGAAGTAAAATGACTTGTGTTTTACAATATCGTCACCATTAAGACAGGATATTGGAGAAATTTATGTCTGATTTGCGTCAACGCTTTTATATTGAAGATAGTCCTGTTCGTGGTGAAGTGGTTCATCTAGAAGAAACCCTACAAACCATCTTGGCGCAGCGTGATTATGCACCTGCAGTCCAAGTGCTGTTAGGTGAAATGCTTAGTGCCACGGCATTACTTGCCAGTACTTTAAAAATTAAAGGCCGTATTAGTTTACAAATTCAGGCTTCAGGTAGTTTCAAATGGGCTATGGCTGAATGTAATCACCTTGGTGAAGTACGTGCCTTGGCGGATTATGAAGCAGATCCACGCTTTAATGCTGCCGACAGCAGCAGTACGGTATTGAGCACCCTCATTAGCCCTGTACTCTTTATTAATATTGAGCCCGAATTTGGTGAGCGTTATCAAGGGATTGTGGCTTTAGACAAGCCAAATCTTGCGGGTTGTTTAATGCAGTACTATGACCTGTCTGCCCAAATTCCAACGCGTATTGTTTTGGCCAGTTCATCCCAGCGTGCTGGCGGTTTACTCATTCAGCTGTTACCACGTAACAGTGAAGAAGAACAAGAACGTGTCGACCAAGACTTATGGCCACGTCTGACCATGTTGACTGAAACGCTCAAAATCGAAGAGTTAACCGATTTAGAGTCCAGTGAAATTCTTTACCGTTTGTACAACGAAGAAGAAGTACGCTTACCTGAAGTTGAAATGCTAAAATTTGGCTGTACCTGTTCGAAAGAACGTTGTGCTCAAGCACTTGAACAAATTGGCGCAGAAGCCGTTCGTGAAACGCTAGAACATCAAAACCCGATTACCATGGACTGCCAGTTCTGTAACACGCAATACAGCTTTAGTGCAGAAGAAGCCTTGGGTTTATTTGGTGAACACTTAAGCTAAGCGCATCATGTGCAATAAAAAAAGAGCAACTGAATTGCTCTTTTTTTATGCCTTTGTTCTCAAAAAAACAAGATAATTCAAATGATTCATCACTTTTATTCATAGATATTTCACTGGTCACACCGCTTAAATTTCGTTATAAATAAACCCATAATTTTTATATGTCTTTATTTTTCTCTTCCATTGGGGTTTTGCCATCATGAAATTTTCTTGCAGTCTTTTCGTACTCAGCAGTTTATGCGCCTTCTCCTGTTTTGCAGCTACCGATCCTTTGGTCGGAAAATGGAAAACTATCGATGATAAAACAGGATACTCTCTCAGTGACGTCTTGATTGAAAAAGACAAAAACAATAGCTATAAAGCAGTCATCGTAAGTACGCGCGAAATTCCAGGTGCGGTAAAAATAGAAAACTGTAGCAAGTGTGATGGTGTCAATAAAAATCAACCCATTGTCGGCATGACAACGCTCAGCCATTTGCAGTTAGACAATGCCAAAGATTCGACCTATAGCCATGGACAGCTCCTCGACCCTTTCACAGGGCTACGTTATGACGCACATGCACGACTCAGCAACAATGGTAAGCACTTACGAATTCGAGGAACTTCGACTGAAAATGGCGGTGGGCGCAACATCACATGGGTCAAATATTAAGTATCCCTCATCCATCAAAGCTCCTTTCATCGGGGGCTTTTTTCTTGTCATGTTTTGAAACAATAAGGAACATATCTTTACTGTTGAAATCTGCTGAAAGACTGAATAATGATTAAAACTTAATCATTTTATTTAATCTTATTTATGCCGAAGAACCATTATGAAATACTCGGTTTAACGCGAGATGCGACCGCCGAACAAATTAAAAAAGCCTATCGAAAATTGGCACGTAAGTATCATCCCGATGTCAGTAAGGAGCCTGATGCTGAAACGCGGATGCAAGAATTGAATGTCGCCTATGACACCTTAAGTGATGAAACAAAAAAAGCTGAATATGACTTTGAACTCGATCATCCACAAGGCTCACAGCAATTCAACCCCAATACAGGCTTTGGCGGTTTTGAAGAGGCATTTCGGAATGCCCAAGGCGGACAACAGGCACATGATTTTTCAGGGTTTGAAGACTTATTTGGGCGTTTTGGTTCAGGTTTTGGAGGATCAAACTATCAATATCAACGCCAAAATAGTACTCGCCATAAAGGCGAAGACCAACATGCGCGTTTAGAGGTCGATCTTGAGGTTGGATTCCACGGTACCACCCAAACCATTACCTTACAGATTCCCACTTTAAATGCCTATGGTGAAGCGGAAATTCAGCGCAAAACGCTGGAAGTTAAAATTCCCAAAGGCATGAAAGAAGGGCAACAAATTCGCTTAAGTGGTCAAGGACAGTCAGGTATTCAGGGCGGTGAAAATGGCGACCTGTATATCGAAATTTATTACAAAGATACGGAGACCACACGCGTTGAAGGAGTTGATGTCTATCACCAACTCAACATTAGTCCCTGGGAAGCCGCTTTGGGGCAAAGCATTACCGCCGCGCTACCCAATGGTCGGACATTACAAATTCAAATTCCGAAAAATGCCAAAACGGGACAGCAACTCCGTTTAAAAGATCAGGGGATTCCAGCCAAAACGGCAGGACATTTATATTTAATTTTAAACATTGTTCAACCTCCTGCGCAGAGTGAGCAAGAACAGCAAGCCTACCAAGCCTTTGCTGAAGCCTTCCCTCACTTTAAGCCGCGTCAGTCTTAAGGAGAAAATTATGACGACTATTCAATATCGTGAAATTATTTTAGACGGATGTCGACACGCTGAAATTGTTGATGAACAACATAGCTTTGATTTAAAGCATTTTGCTGAAGCCTGCGGACAAAGTCCTGAATGGATTTTACAGCTGTTGGAATATGACATTCTGCCTAACCGACCCGATAACCGCATTCACCAATTTTTTGGTGATGATGTCTCACGTGCACGGCGAGCCTATCGCTTACAACGTGACTTTGATGCCAGCTTTACTGCAGTCGCAATGATGCTGGATCTGATTGAGGAAGTTCAAAAACTTCGTCGTGAAGTAAAACATTTACATCTCACTGACCCAGTTCATACGACTCAACACTAGTTCTATAAAGAAAGATTGGCGCATGCCTTTCTTTCTTTTTTTATTTTTGAATAAGAGGATTAGACGGCAACCATGAAACTCAAAGTTTGTAATAAAAAGACTAAGCTCATGTTTCCTGAATACCGAGACATGATTCAACAGCTTAGAGAAGACAATCCGCATTTTTCTAAAATGTTTGACGACCATGAAGCTCTCGATCAGGAAATTTGTTTACTCGAACAAGACCCTGTCAGGATTCATCGTGGAGAGATTGAGCCCCTCAAACGCAAAAAGTTGTTCATTAAAGATCAGCTTTACCGGATTTTAAAAGGAGCCCAGTTAAAAACCTCTTAAATTAAATCTCCCTGCGACGCCCACATATCCGAATAATAAATTGAACAAGGATAGCGTCAGCATGTAAAGAAACACCTTAAAGCCCATTTGCTTTAATGGTCTATGTGGAAAATCACCGAATTATTTTAATTTGGTGATTTTCTCTAAATCTTTGATGGTGCCCTTCACAGTTTGCTTGATCGGCTCATAATCGATGAACCAAAATAAATTCATATGTTGATCCGCATGCTGCTGTGCCAACATATCAATGACACTTTTTTCGCCACGCCCGACCAAATGACGTCGATAAAAATAATACAGTAAGATCAATGTCGTCATTAACATGATGCCCAACATGATCCAAAACCCTGTTGGAGACTTCAGCCCCGGAATAAACTCGAAGTTCATACCATACACCCCTGTCAACAAGGTTAGCGGCGCAAAAATCGCGGTAATAATGGCTAAAATCCGCATGTTTTCATTAGTTTGATTGGCAATGGCTGAAAAATGTAGATCAATAGCTGCTTGCACTGCATTTCTCAAGCGAATGGTATGCTTTTGAATACGTTCAATATGACTGGTTAAATCATCGACACGTACCAGCATGATATCTTGTTTTTCGCTACGCTTTTTCCCTTTCAAGTGCGAATAATTATCGACAATTTCATCACGCAATTCCTGCAAAGTTTCGATTTGTTCTTCGCACAAATTTTCCACTTGTTGGAAAGCCATATTCTCTTGCAAAAGTTGATGCCACTTGGTAAAACGACGATGGCCTTGTAAAAGCTCTTGCTGCCAAAACTCCACTCGACGCGTAAGAGGAACACGTAAATCAAGATAACCATCCACCATGTTATTGAGCAGTCTCAAGGTCAAATCTAAAGGCGTTGCGGGTAGTTTTCGGGGTTTATTATGCTCTTCAATCGGACGGCTCAACACCGTTTCCATACGCTGAATATAGCTTTCAACTTCTTTATTGCCCTGCTCTCTAACCGTAATCAAGACTTGCGGCGTGAGCATAAAACTAATCGGAGTCGTCGCCAGACCAAAAACCCGTTCATGTTTTTCAGCCGCTTGAGTATCAAGCTTGATTTGATCATCAGGTGTGATCAGCTTACGAAAGATCAGCAAGTCGTAATCTTCCAAAGTGTCAAAGGCACAAGGATGTTCTAAATTTAGAATGTCACGCAGATGATATTCATTCATCCACAGTCCCGTTGCCGCATAAATGTCCTGCTGCCAATGTTCTGCCCGATTGACCACATCGTCACGGCTACACTCCACCCAAATAAACTCAGCTTCCTGCTCTGCAATTGGCTGTTTCCGCACATAAGTATGCTGCGCGGTGGGATGTTGATAGAAATAATAGCTTTGCATATCTCATTTATTATTGTCTGTCTTAGCCAGCATGATGCCATAAAAAAAGCCCTGAGCAAGCCAAAGTTTAAATTGGCCAAGCTCAAGGCTTTTCTAAGACAACTCAATTCACATGGCAAACACCATGTGAATTGACAAGAGATTAAACTTGTTCGATGTCTTTCATCGTCAATTTGATACGACCACGGTTGTCTACATCCGCAACTTGTACCTTAATTTCTTGACCTTCTTTCAACACGTCTGCCACGTTTGCAATACGCTCGTTCGAGATTTGTGAAATGTGAAGTAAGCCATCAGTACCTGGAAGGATGTTTACAAACGCACCGAATTCAACGATACGAATGACTTTACCGACGTAAATTGTACCCGGCTCAATTTCAGCAGTAAGTGCTTGGATTTTTGCAACCGCAGCAGCAGCAGCAGCTTTGGTTTCACCAAATACACGAACAGTACCGTTGTCTTCAATATCAATTGCAGCTTTGGTTTCTTCAGTGATTGCACGAATCGTCGCACCACCTTTACCGATTACATCACGGATCTTGTCTGGGTTGATGTTGATCACTTGGAATGTCGGTGCATGCATTGAAATTTCAGGGCGAGCACGTGAAATCACTTGGTTCATTTCGTTCAAGATATGCATACGACCCGCATACGCTTGGTTCAATGCCGCTTCCATGATTTCTTCAGTGATACCTTCAATCTTGATATCCATTTGAAGTGCAGTAATACCGTTCGCAGAACCGGCTACTTTAAAGTCCATGTCACCTAAGTGATCTTCGTCACCCAAGATGTCAGAAAGAACTGCGAAACGCTCGCCTTCTTTCACTAGACCCATTGCAATACCTGCAACTGGCGCTTTCAATGGAACACCTGCATCCATAAGTGATAATGAAGCACCACATACAGAAGCCATTGAAGATGAACCGTTTGATTCAGTAATATCCGATACGATACGAATCACGTACGGGAAGCGGTCAGCTGCAGGAAGAACCGCTTGAACACCACGACGCGCCAAACGACCGTGACCGATTTCACGACGCTTAGGACCAGATTCACGACCTGTTTCACCGACAGAGTATGCAGGGAAGTTGTAGTGCAACATGAAGTTGTCAGTTTTAGTACCAGCTAGGGTATCAACCATCAACGCATCACGGGTATTACCTAAAGTGGTAGTTACCAATGCTTGAGTTTCACCACGTGTGAATAATGCAGAACCGTGTGCACGGCCTAATACGCCCACTTGAACATCAATGGCACGAACAGTTTTCGTGTCACGACCATCAATACGTGGTTTACCAGACAAGATGTTGTCACGTACCGTACGGTATTTCAAATCTTCGAATAATTCGTCAACTTCAGCAGCAATGCCAGTTTCATCATTTTCAGGAACGAACTGAGCAACAGCTTCTACGTGAAGTGCATCTAATGCTGCGTAACGGTCTTGCTTAACAGCAATGGTATACGCTTCAGAGATTTTCGCTTCAAATGCATCTTTCAATTTGCCAAGAAGCTCTTCATTTTTAACTGGCGCAACCCAAGTTGATTCAACCGCACCCGCAGCAGCAGCAAATTCTTTAATCGCTTGAATTGCGATTTGCATTTCGTCATGACCGAAAAGTACAGCGCCTAACATTTGGTCTTCAGAAAGTTCTTTCGCTTCAGATTCAACCATCAATACAGCAGCTTCAGTACCTGCAACCACAAGGTCAAGATCAGATTCTTTAAGCTGTTCTAAAGTTGGGTTAAGGATGTATTCACCGTTGATTAAACCAACACGTGCGCCTGCGATTGGGCCTGCAAATGGAACACCAGCAATAGACATCGCAGCTGAAGCACCCAACATTGCAGCGATATCACCTTCCATGGTTTTGTCAGAAGAAATAACAGTCGCTGTTACTTGGATTTCGTTGTAGAAACCTTCTGGGAACAATGGACGGATTGGACGGTCAATAAGACGTGAAATTAAAGTTTCAGCTTCAGACTGACGACCTTCACGCTTACCGTAACCACCTGGGATACGACCTGCAGCATATTGTTTTTCTTGGTAGTTAACAGTCAACGGGAAGAAGTCTTGGCCTGCTTTTGCTTTTGGTTGAGCAACGATTGCAACAAGAACCTGTACACCACCCATGGTGATCACAACAGTGTTTGCTTGACGAGCAACACGACCAGTTTCTAAAACAACCGTGTGTTGACCATATTGGAATTCTTTACGAATAATATTAAACATAGACATGTATTTTTCTTTCCTGATTTTTATTCTAGTGGAGACCCCTAAGGTTTGGCATTCACATCGCCATTTCAGGCAACTGTATAAATGACAAAGCTTAGAAGCCGACCTCACCAGAGACTAAAAACATGATTTTAAGACACAAAGAAGGAGCGAAACATTCGCCCCTTCCCCATTACCTCACAGAAGCAAGGTAGACTTTCTTTTCCAGTAATAAAGCATTCAAAATGCGATAGTCCGAAAATAAAAGTTTAATCGAATTAACGACGTAAACCTAAAGCAGCAATCAAGTCGCTGTAACGAGTAGCGTCTTTACCTTTAAGGTAATCAAGAAGCTTACGACGTTGGTTAACCATACGGATAAGACCGCGACGGCTATGGTGGTCGTGTTTGTGCTCTTTGAAGTGACCTTGTAAATCATTGATTTGAGCAGTTAAAAGAGCTACTTGAACTTCTGGTGAACCAGTGTCGTTTTCAGCGCGAGCAAATTTAGCAATGATCTCTGCGCGATCTGCGTTTGTTAAAGCCATTCGATTTCTCCGAGATGCTTATAAGTTACATTTGATACAAATCAAATTGATTCTTCAAAACCAAGTTGACTGCCGTGCATCACTACAGCAAGGCATTATTTTAAGGGATCTAGCGCTATATTGCAAAAATGTTTTATGTTCGCAGTCAATTCGGCAACTGACGGCTTTGCACAAATCATGCACAATCATGACAATTCTGATTTTCAGTATCAGACTCAAATCCAATAAAAACGAAAAATAGAGAGAAATTTGTGAAAATTTTATCTGCCAATACCTGTTATGTCCCCCATGACCTCAACCACGTGATTCGTTCTAAGGATGAGGTCTCCGCTACCTTGGGTGGTATGAAGGACGCGCAAATTCAAAGCATTTGGGCCAGTGTAGAGTCCCTATATAAAACAGGAAACTACCCGTTCATCAGCCTCTGCTTACGTCGTCAGGGACAAATATTGTTAAACCGCAGCATTGGTTATGCGCAAGGTAACTCGCCCGATGGTTTAGCGGCAGATGCGAAAATTGGCACACCCGATACCCCAGTTTGTTTATTTTCCGCCTCTAAAATCGTTACAGCCATGCTGATTCATATGTTGGATGAACGCGGTGATCTGAATTTACTCGATCCGATTAGCCACTATATTCCCGAATATGGCGTAAACGGTAAACGTCGTGCCACCATTTTTCATTTACTCGCTCATCGTGGTGGCATTCCTCGCATTGACAGCAAAGTCACGCCTGAACTGTTGTTTAATCAAGATCAAATTTTAGAACATCTTTATGCGGCACAACCCGTTTCAGCTTCGGGCACGCATCTGGCGTATCATGCCGTGACGTCAGGTTATATTTTAGGGGAAATTATCAAACGGGTAACAGGTCAAACAGCCCGTGAATTTCTTGCCGAAAATATCGAAAAACCCATGGGCTTAGATTACTTTAACTATGGCCTAAAACCTGAGTATCGAGCGGATGTCGCTTTAAACTATGCCACAGGTCTACATCCACGTTTAGGCACAGACCATTATCTCAATCGGGTACTGGGTGGTGGTTTACAGTTGGCGGTCGATGTGACCAATGATGCGCGCTTTATGGACACGATTTGCCCAGCGGGCAACATTTATACCAGCGCCGAACAAGCTGGACGTTTCTTTGAAATGCTCTTGAGTGGTGGCGAATACCAAGGCAAACAAATCATGAGTGCCCAAACGGTATTTCGCTCGACATTGGCCACGTCAGGAGTCAGTTTAGATCGGACATTATTAGTCCCGATGCGTTATGCCTTAGGCCCAATGTTAGGGAGTAATCCTATTGGGTTATTTGGACCCATGACTGGGCAAGCCTTTGGACATCTCGGGTTTTCCAATATTCTCTGCTGGGCCGATCCAGAACGTGATATTAGCGTATCGCTATTAACCACAGGAAAATCTGTCGTCGGGACCCACTTACCTGCTTTAGCGAAAACGCTTTATCAAATCTCAAAGCATTGTCCCAAAATCTTAAAGCACCAACGTCGCTCATTATTTGCAACCGATCGAAGCGAAACAGACTTAGTCTGAGCATAAAAAAAAAGCCCAAGTAAACTTGGGCTTTTTTGCGCTGTAGTGTTCTTTTATTTTTGTTCTTGTTGTTTTGGTTATCATTATAATAATGCGCTTTTCCGCGTCTTGTATTAAACATTCCATGTTTAATCATTTACATCCTTATGTGACATATTTTGCCACATCACACAGAAGAAAAAAGTCGCATTTCACTCATCTTCATGTAAGCGATTGCTTACATAAACTCCTCATTTTCTCCATTATTCAACTTAAATTTCTCTAAAAAATGCAATAGTAAAAATTTAATTTATTAAAAACAAATACTTAAATACATAAGAGCTAAATTTAAAAAAGCATAAGCAGTGCAATACTGAGACAGTATCTCTTCAATATTTAATCTATAACTGTATTTATGCTTCGAGGAATGAATGGCTATTTTTTGTCACATTTTGCCAATTTATCAGATATAAAAAAGCCTTGTAGTCTCTCCCAAAACTACAAGGCTTAGCGGCTGTAAGTTTCCTCTTTCACCTACTTCACTGTAAGTTCGCTGTCTACTGACGTTATTATTATCTTTTTGCGATTATACTCAACATTCCGTGTTGAGCTCTTTATGTGAAGCCATCTTCTCAAAATCCTCAGCAAAGCTCTATGCGCAAATCTCCTGAATCCATGTAAGCCATTTCGTACAAAACTCCTATTTGTTTATTAAATCTTCACAATTGAATTTGTTGATTAATTTTTCTTGATAGACCACTTTCTCGGGTGGTTCGAGTCACCATAGCATGTACGAATGCATCAGCATCGACCAGTAAACTGACCACTTTTTTCGCCCGCGTAATTGCGGTATAAATCAACTCTTTACTGAGTAATTTTTCAGCCTGCCGATCTAAAACCACCGCGGTATGGGTGAACTCAGAGCCTTGAGATTTGTGAATGGTCAGTGCAAAAGCCGTTTCAATATTTTTGGGTAACCGTGTCGCGGCCACCCATTTATCCAAACTAGGGAAATACACCTCAAACTGCAACTTACCTTGTTGTATACGCTGTAAACACAGGCCAATATCGCCATTCGACACCCCCAACTGATAGTCGTTATAGGTCATCATCACAGGGCGTCCTAAATACCACTCACCCTGCTTGATTTGTTTTGATTGCTCTAATAGACGTTGCTCGATTTGCAGATTGAGCTGTTTTAAGCCGAAATGGCCGTGACGTATGGCGGCTAAAATACGGTAATCATCAAAATATTGAATCACTTTGGGTACGAGAGACTCATTAGGATTTTGCTGATATTGCTTTAAAGCCTCAACATAGCCCTGAAAGCCAAGCATCAGCAGATCATAATAATGCTGTAACTGCTCTACAGATAAAGCCTGCTCGGGCAACAATTCGAGCTGTAAATAATCGACCTTGACCTGATCCAACTCAACCGCCTTCAACGTCGTAGCATTTACCACTTGTTGTTGAAAAGTGTTCAATACGCTCTGTTTTTCGGCAGGATGCGTCATTGAGTCAAAACAAGTTTGCTGTTGAATAAATTGTGCCAACTTTCCAATCCGTGCATCTGAGTTGAAACGACGGCTATTGACCAAATTGACTCTATTTTCAGCCAAAGCTGGAACCTGTTGTAAATCGGCGAGCACAGAGCCAACATCGACAGAAGCCAACTGATCGGCATCTCCCAATAAAATCAAACGGGCTTGATTCGGCATGGCAGCAAAGAGCATCTGCGCCAAATTTAAATCCAGCATTGACGCTTCATCAACAACAATCACATCATAAGGTAAAGGTTGTCTGCTATGAAAACGCGGTTGCTGCGTATTCCCAAGACCCAAAAGTCGATGTAACGTCACAGGGTTTAAGTTTTTCAAATCTGGGGTAATGAAGTCTTGTAACTTTTCATCTTGAAAAGAGTTTTGCAGGGCTTCTTTCATGCGCTGCGCCGCCTTACCTGTCGGTGCAGCCATCGCAATACGAATATCAGGCAGACTTTGCTTGAGAACCGCAATAATACGCGCCAAGGTATAGGTTTTCCCTGTGCCCGGACCACCTGTAATGATCGAGAGCGCCTGCTCAGCCACCATAGCCAAAGCCTGTTTTTGGTGTGGATCTTCAAGTAAATGGGCATAAGCTGAAATATCAACTTGCGTTAAGTTTTGTAGTTTTAACCGCGCCACTTGCTGGGCCAAGGACTGCTCTAAAGCCCAATAACGATACAGATATAATTGCTGCTGATCGTAAACAAACGGCGCTTTTTGTTGCTGTGCCTGCTGTTCATCCATCACCAAATCATCTAAGACTGTGACGGCTTCAGCTGCAACCGAGATACAACTCTCACCGCGTAGCATTGCTTCAAGGACCTGTTGAATCATTTCACTTCGGGTTTCGGTGAACCCTGTTTTACTTAGCGGTGACTGTTGAATAAACTGACTCCAACGTGTTAACCATGTGTCTACCACGGTAGCCTGATCAATACTGGCTTGATGAACATTTTCCACACGGTTATCCTCAAAGTTATCCACAGCTTAATTGTTTGTTTATGAGTGACTAATTTCACTTAATTCAGAAGTTTTGCCTACATGATTTTCACTATAAGTATCCTCAGCAAAATAACCCAAAATCGCATCTAATCTTAAAATAAACTCTGGGCTAGCACGCCAACTTAAAACCCCTTGATCAGGCTGCCCATTCATCCCTCTCAAATAGAGATAACTCGCCTGTCCCAGATGTTTTTCAATGTCATAGTCCAGCAAATTCACTTTTAAATAGCGATGCAAAGCCACCAAATACAAACCCGCCTGCAACCAATAACTGGCATGTGACATATTCAATTGGATTGCGTCATAATTGTAGCTCTGCTGATCCGCCCCTAAGAAGTTACTTTTATAATCGGCAATGTGATAACGCTGACCATCAAAATAAACCAAGTCTATCGAACCTGTCAGATAACGAGCAGAATTGGCTTCATTTAAGTCGAGTAGATCAATGCCGTATTCTTGAAACAATGTCTGTATGCGTTTAATCGCCAGTACATGATCGGACAATGACAAATAAAAAGGAAATTCGGCCAAGTGTTCATCGGCTTTCAGTTGCTTCAACTGAAAACCTGCATGCAAAGGCGTTTCTAGTACATCTGCTAACCACGCTTGCATCCACAGCACCAATTGAGTTTCATCATCCTGTCCAAACTCATTTTGATATTTGCCCAATAACTCTTGCCACAGTAAGGGACTATCATTTTTAAAACGACGATGAATTTCCAGTCCCCAGTCACCCGAGTCCTGAAAGTCAATATGCTCGAAAATTTCGTGCAGGAAGGTTCCCGCAGTCGTCCCCATTGGAAACTGCCGTTTAATCCACGCCAAAGGCTGACTCAGCTCCACATCAAGCACAGGATGATTAATCTCGTCATCCGCACTACCCACTTTCTCGCTCAAAACCGCTAAGGCATCCATTGCCTCTTTGCGACTCAAATGCTGTGCCAACGCACTAAAACTGGTTTTGGAACGTGGATAAAAACGCTGTTCAGGAAAAGCCAAAGCTTGCAGTTGAATGATCTCTTGCTGCTTGGCTGGTTGTAAACGGATCGGCTTTTCAGTCAGCAGCTCCTCATTACCACTGGCAGGATGTTCAAACAGATTACCTGCTTGGCCACGCCAAAATGCCAATGCCGTATTTGATTTATATTCCTGATCTTGCAGTAAGGCATACACGCGGTGGCTGGCGCGGGTCAGTGCGACGTACCATAAGCGATGCTGTTCTGCTTCGGCTCGCTCATTGTGTTGATCAATCGCGGCTGGGTCTAACAGGTTGGCATCATTTACCGCTACGATGCGCTGTAACTCGCTCTGCCCTGTCGTCGGATTGATCTGTTCCAGCGTTGAAAAGTTTAAGGTTTTATTCATTTCCTTAAAGTCTTTGTCGGCACCCAGCAAGAACACAATTTTAAACTCTAAACCCTTGGATTGATGAATAGTCATCAGTTGTACACCTGTGGCGCTGGAAAGTTTACGCTCTAACTCCCATTCACGTTCTGCAGGCAAATGTAACTGTTTGAGATACCAATGATACAGTTTCTGCGCGCCTTGAAACTGTTCACTATGTTGGCTCAATAACTCAGTCAAATGCCGTAGATTGACCACAGTCCGTTCGTTGTCTCGGCTTTGGTAAGCCACCAAGTTTTTCCACACTTTAAACAGGTTTAAAGCGTATTGCCATGCACTTAAAAAGCCTTTATTGATCCACATGTCGCGGATGTCATCAAAATCCGCCATAAACTGGCTCAGACCGTTGGCTTGCTTTTCCAGTTCCAGTAATTGTTTTAAATCAATCGCCAACAGCCGGCTCAAAAGCGCGCGGCGAACTTTGGCTTCATCAAAAGGATGCATCATTGCAGTCAATAGCGCACCAACATCTTTCGCGACCTGACTTTCAAACACACTACGTTTAGACGGACGGTTGACCAAAATTCCCAAATGCTCTAGTTCAAACTGAACTTTGTCCAAGCCATCATGGTTTTTCGACAACACCGCGATATCATTTGCCCCCATAAACTGTGGCGGATCATCTGCCACATACAGCTGCTGTTGAATGCCTTGGTTGATTAAATCACGAATTTTCCATGCCACTTGTTGAGCTTCATTTTTCTTGTCTTCAAGTAACAGCCAACGCAGCGATACATGGTTTTCACCCTGTGCATCGACCAAAGCGGGATGTGGTCGAGTCCCTGCTTCTACAGGCTGGTAATAGACCTGCTCACCAAAGTCCTGTTGGCGTTGAAATAAAGCATCCACCACCTGTACCAGTTTTTGTACAGAACGATGATTATATTTCAAACTATACTGCCGACCTTGCTTTGCCAAAACATCTAAACGTGCCTTGTTATAGGTCAGCATGTCACCACCACGAAAGCCATAAATAGCTTGTTTTGGGTCACCGACCATAATCATACAGCCTTGGTGATAACGTTGTGCATCACGCCAAATTCGCGCCAACATATCATCTTGGTCTTGGTTGGTGTCTTGAAACTCATCCACTAAAATGAGTGGATAGCGTGCCTGCACAAACTGGGCAAAGCGCCGGCCTTGTTCGCCCTGTAAGGCTTCTGACAAGGTACGGATTTGCTGGGCAAAAGTCGTTTCACTCTTTTGCTGCAAGACTTGTGGTAATCGCTTTTTCACCTCAGAACTTAAGTGATATTTTAAATACGCATCCAGCACATCCAAATTGAGCTCTAGCTCTGCCAATGCGTCTAAGAAAATGCGGACCTGTCGCCACACAGGATGCTGCTCAAACTGTTCCAACACATCTACAGCACATTTGTTTAAGACTTTTTTCGTTGCAAGGTCAGTCAGGTGCTTTAAGGTTTTTTCAAAATGTGGCGCAAATAAGGCATAAGCCCGCTGCTCTTTCAGTGCAGTCAAAAAAGCAGGTAAGTCCTGACATAGAATGCGTTGCATCAAAGCATCGGTACGCCATTTTTTCCCCAGCACTGCATGGTATTGCCCTTCAGGGGCATAATAGTCTTTCAAGCGTTCAATCTGCGCCACATCCAGCGCGGTAAATTGATCAATGGCCTGCTCAAATTGCGTCAAATCAAGTGCAGGTTTTTCCACCTGTTGAAACTGTGCCGATGCAAAGTTCAAACTATTTTCAACAATCGGCACATAAGCCTGTTCAGTTTTTAATTTTTGTTTTAATAGTAAATAATTCACTACAGGCTGCGGCTGTGCCTGAATCCACTCGCGTAATACGTCATGAATAAGCTGTTGAGTATAACTCTGCGCATCATCGGTGATATCTGCACGCTCAATCTTGCCACTTTCAAAAGAAAACTCACGCAATAACTTTTGACTAAAACTGTCCAATGTCCCGACGAACAGCTCATCTAACTGATCAATCACCAACTTCAAACGCTCTTGGGCAAAACCGACCCGCTGTGCATAGTCTATGAGTACCTTGGTAAACAGCGGATCTTGTTCAACAGCTATTTTGGCCTGTATTTCTCGCTCGGTCAGACTCTGACAACCTTCAAAATAACGTAAAGTTTCAATCAAACGTGCCCGAACGCGACTTTTCAGCTCCGCAGCGGCAGCACGGGTGAAGGTGGTTGCAATGACCTGATTCGGCAAATAGGCCCCGAGAAAAATGCGTACCATCAAACTGGATAAAGTAAAAGTCTTGCCTGTGCCTGCTGAAGCTTCAATCCAATGTAAGCCCTGAAAACTCATATCGGCAATGGGTTGATAAGACATGTTCGATGTAGTGACCTGAGACTGTGCTTTCATGACTTAGTCCTCAAGGCTTTGCTGATGCAAAAATATCGGATGATATAGTTCATAAGAAAACTGCTCGCAGGCATGGGCAAGTAATGCTTTGGCATCCTGCTCTTGTAGAATAAACTGCCAGTCGCGGTGTGCTTTATTGGCTTCATTTTCAGTCATTGAAAAACCACTAAAGCGACCATCTTCTTCCCACACTTTATAAATGGCGTCCATGTCCGCAATCACCATCTGTTCCTGATCATTCAGTTGCCATTCATGCGTTTTATCTTTCTCTGCAATTTTCAGTAACAAGGCCGCAGGTAAAACCAAAGGCTGAGTTTGTGCATACTCCCATGCTTTCAACCAAGGTTTAAGCCATTCACGCGCCTGATTTGAACTCACACCAGTGCATAAAATGGTTCGGTCACTAAACACCACGATGCGTTGATACTGCTGTCCGCCCTCACCCAAATTGACATAAGCCAGCCACAGTAAATACTCTAACCAAACTTTGGCACGGCGCTTTGCTCTGGCACTGGATGCTTCTACACTGACCCATTTTTCAGCACTGTATTTAGCTAGGGTGATATTGATCTGTAAATGTTCATTCACTTTCCAGACTTGTTGGGTCGTGGCTGTAGCCTCGGGTGCATAGCGTTGTAAACGTGCCAGCAAGCGCTGCTGCTCAAGCACGCTCATTTGCCAGACCCCATCTTGCACTTTACCAATCGGCAGTTGATCCATCAGAAGATTGGCATCTGCCGCTGCCTCATGTTGTTGTAAAAAATGACGAATGGCATAACGTCCTAAACCATCGAGCAGTAACGGTTCTTGCGTTGCAGGAACCTCTTCTGGTTTTAAGTTTTCCACGCCTAAAGTCTTGAGATACAGCCTTGCAGGGAAAGTGATGTCCTGAATCCACTGCTGACTATCAAGAACTTGAATATCTTGCTCTAATTTTGGATAAGGCGTATTGACCCAACTGCTCCGTTGTCCCGATGCATGTTGCAATTGTTTCGCGACTTGAAACCATTGGTCTTGAAAACGAATACTGTGCTCAGACTCAAAACCACGCGGATCAAAAGGCAATAAAGGATGGACATGATACAGCGATGCCAACTGTGCAGGGACAGTCACACCATGCTGATCAACCGTTGCATTGGCACTCTTGGTCTGTGTGTCAGGCTGCACAATAAAGGCCATATGCTGAATCAGTTCTTGCAATACCGTAGACGGATCACGGACTTCACCATCGTTGATATCAAAGCCATTATAAAATAACCATAAGTTCTCTTGTGCCAACAACAACGCATCTAGAAAAGCCCCTTGATCATCTTCCAAACGGGAACGATCCCCCAGTTGTGGTTTCAGTAAATCCATTAGGTCAAAAGGCAAATGCGCACTACGGTTGGGAAACTTGCCACTGTCCAAGCCCAACATCACGATCAACTTATACGGCACAGGTCGAATCTGACCAATTTGACTAAACGTGATCTGCCCCGTGGGTTCTGCATAGTCCAGTTGCGCTTCTAAGGTCTTTTGGATTTCTTCTAATACATAAGGCAAAGGTAAACTTAAACTGCGCAGTGCATGATGGTCGTGTTCGTCATAGAAACTCGCCAAGGTCAGCATACGTTCTTGTTTTTTGACCATCTTATACACTGCGGCCAAAGACTCGACACCCGCAGCTTCAAACTCGCGAATATCTTCCATCAAACGATTCAGCCAAGTTTCCGCAGTTGTCCGTTGTCCAGTTTCATGCGCGATCATCCACTCGGAACGGTGTTTGAAATCCTGATAAATTTTAATTAAAACACCAATCAGCTCAAAATCACTCGACTGTACTTGGGCATAGCTCAAGGTCTCATGAAACAGCACATGCTCTGGTACAGCGACGCCTAAAGCCAAACGATCTAAGGCAAACTTCAGACTATAACGATAGTCTTCATCCCCTTCGGCCAAACTGCGTTTTAAATGTTCAGCATCCAATCCACGCTTAAAGCCCGCGTTGATCAACAGCTCCGTCATCCGCTCAATCATATTCATGTCTAAGCTGTAACGTTGCTGCGTTGCATTTAAACTGAGCCAATCGGCAAAGTCCTCAATACTGAAACGCCCCCGTACCAAGACCATCCGTCCCAGCACAGCACGCCATGCATTTAAGGCATCGAGCTGAGTCACGCCAGCTAGCTTAATCGGCAAATAAATACTGTCTTTACTCAGTTGATGGCCCTTTTGCAAAGCCTCACGCTCATGGGGAGGAGGTGCAAAAACACTGCGAATAAAAGGCTCTAACTCAGTCAAACTAGGTGTCAACACTAAAATATCACTTGGACGTCGCGGTGCATCAGCCGTGCCCTGAGCCAACCAATGCGTCAGTTGATCTTTGAGGACTTCAAGCTGTCTGAGGCTGGAGTGACAGACATGAATCTGTATCGAATCATCTTGTTCAGCCAAGGCATAATGATGCTGTTCAGGTTCTACCAAATAAAGGACATCAGACTGAATTTTACCAAGTAAAGTTTCTGGATATTCATCGACAAAGATATCGGCCCACACCCCATCCTCACCTGAAGAAAGACTGGAAAGTAAAGAGAAATGATCCCGTGCCTGTTTACCAAATCGGGTCAGTAAAGGATGGCGAGACTCTCGGGTTTCTGCATTAAAATTGAGGGTAAACTCATCAAAAAACTGCTGAATCTCTGCATCATTGGCATTTGGATTTTTTTCAATAAAACGCTGCTTTACCCGTGCGTCATAACGCGCTTTCCAATTGGGATCGACACTGTCCGCCCAATATTCTTGCGATGGGTTATAGTGAAAAATAAAGATCTCGAGGTATTGCCCCAATCGATGTAAAAACTCCAATTGCTTTGGCGGTAAATCTAAGACAGTAAACACCACCAACTGTGCAGGCAATTTTTTCAGTGCAGCATCTCGGGTCTCTGCTTGATCGAGTAAGTCCCAAAATGCAGTATCAATACGCTGAATTTGTTCAAAGTCAGCATGGAACACCACTTGCCAGAGCCAACGCTGCCACGCTTCCAGCTCATGCGCTTGATTGAGCTGAAAAGCACTGAGTTCTTGCTGAGTTTTAAAAAACATCTGCTCCAAATCGAGCGGCTGGTTTTTACCCCACGCTTGTAACCAATTGGTCTGGCAACGACAATTTTGCGGTGGACAACCTTTGGTGCAATGTCCACGATAATCCATATAAAAACTAAATAACCGTGAAACCTGCTCCGCGACCCAATACAACATGCTTTGCTTTTTCAGCTGTTTATCGATGCCTTGTTGCAAACGGTCAGCGCTGGCATAGATCCGCTGAATAATCGGATACAACGGATGGGCAACCTCTAAAGGATTCAGCTCGGCTTGTATAAATTCTTTTAAGGCTTGGAAGACGCGCCATTTAATAATCAATCGCGGAATATTCGCTTTACGGACTTCATCTTTTTGGTCGACCAAAACCCACTGATAAGCCGACCATTGAAAACCACGAATACGATGATGAAACTGCGTGTTAGCACTGATGCCCTGCTGCTCAGCCAACTTTTGCGTTAGCCACGCCTCAACCGCAGGTGAAGGTACAATAAAGTGCTGTGCTTGCAGCACTTGAAAGGGATTTTTGGCCGGTTTAAAGACGGTTTTTTGCATGGCTTGCAACAGAACATCAATACGCTGACTTTGTATTACGTGTATCGCCATGTTTCCCCTCAAATGACCGTCTTATGAAAAATCTACAAAAGCACACAGATTATTGACTATACTTCTGGTTCTGTCTATGTCACTTTGATGACATATTTCTATTTAAAATTTGCTTTAAAATACGCACTTTAAGCAAAACTAGAATCAATGTGAATCAGGATATTTTAGGGTTTAGAAGATGAAATTAGAGCATATTCCAGAAAAAATTGATCCCTCTTTAAATTTAGAACAAATCCGCGAAGAGTGTTTGGATTTAGTCAAAAAGCGCGCCTATTTTTCCGCAGGTGCTGCGGTTATTCCAGTCCCCTTCCTCGATGTGGTGATTGATGTGGGCATATTGTCGCAGTTGATTCCCGAAATTAACGCCCGCTTTGGCCTAACCCCTGAGCAAGTCAGTGTCTACGACCCAGAAACCAAGCAAATACATTGGTCAGAACTGCGTAAACGTGGCGTGGAGTTCTCTGGACTGGTGGTGGCACGTACAGCCGTGAAGAAATCCCTCAATAACATGGCAGCCAAATACATCACCAAACAAGTCACTAAATTCATTCCTCTTGGTGGGCAGATGATTGCGGCTAGCTTGGGTTATGTCGTGATGAAAAAAATTGCGGAAACTCATGTGGAAGAATCGTATAAGCTCGCCAAAGGCATTCAACTGAAACAAGCCGCTGAACAAGGTGTTCCTGTTGCAGCGCCAGTGACCCAAATTCCCTTAAGTTAAAGAACTAAATCCGCCTCTATAAAAAACGGTCAAATGACCGTTTTTTATGCTTTTTAATCTGTATCGCGATCCGCTTTGAGCTGTTTTAAAATTGCCCTTAAGACTTCAATTCTGGCCTGTTGTTTATCATTGGTAGAAATAATATACCAAGGCGCATAACCCGTATCGGTATGTGCAAACATATCCGCGGCTGCCTTTAAATAGTCATCCCATTTGTCGCGATTGCGCCAATCTTCTTCGGTAATTTTAAAGCGTTTATGCGGAGTACTTTCGCGGGCTTTAAAACGCGCTGCTTGTTCATCTTTATCAATCGCCAGCCAAAACTTAATCAGCACGGTTTGGCTGTTACTGAGGTTTTTTTCAAAACGATTGATTTCCGCATAAGCGCGTTGCCACTCCACCTCGGTTGCGAAGCCTTCTATCCTCTCTACCAAAACGCGTCCATACCATGTCCGATCAAAAATAGTGATGTCATCCGACTGCAATTTGCTCCAAAAACGCCACAGATAAGGACGGCGTAACTCATATTTTTCAGGTGCGGCAATGGTATGAATTTCATATTCTCGTGGGTCAAGCTTTTTCACAATACGCTTAATCGCCCCCCCTTTACCCGCAGCATCCATACCTTCAAAAGCGATCACCACTTTACGGTCATCACAGCGGATGGCATCGGCCACTTGTTTGGTGAGTTTTTTTAACTCTGCTTTATAGTTTGCATCCTCAGCTTGAGGGGCTTCAAACTGAGTCAGAATATCCGGTATCGGTGCTTGCTGCCATTTTAATGCGGCCTTTTTTTCATGCTCTGGACAGTGACGCAGCGCTGTTAAAATCGCTTGTGCAAAATTGTGATTACGCAAATCTTCATCTTCACCATCAATGATTTGCCAGTCGTCAGTGAAACGCGTACGCAGCTTTTGCAAGGTGTCATATTGTTTTTTATTGCGCCAGTCTAGCCCATGCAACTTATGCCAATGTACTTCGCTCGGGTCCATGTCATCCAAACGCTTTTGCAAAGACTTCCACGACAAATCGAACCAAACTTTTAAGACATCTACGTTGTTGTTTTTTAAGTCCTGTTCAAAAGCCCGCATATTGCTGACGTATTCATCAAACAAAGTGTCGTCCAAAGGCTTTGAAGCATGCATGGCCGTAGCCAACAAGTCCCCATACCAGTTACCAAACCACACCATAATTTGCCCTTCGGCAGGTACAAATCGAGTATAGGGCTGCCAAAAAGGCTGTTTTAGATTAAACAGGTGCGGTGGATCGGCTTTGACATATAAAAAACGTGGATCGACCCATTCGCGCAGCTGTTTCACCGCTTCACCTTTACCCGCAAGTTCAATTCCACTGACCAAAATCACTAAACTTTTTGCATTGCTCTGATCACGGGTATTCATCAATGCATATTGCGCTTCAATTAAGTCCAGTGAAAGCTGTTCTTCGTTCAGCACTGCACTGGCGATCGTTTCTGTATCCATTGCCCCTCCTTTTTTCTATTTAATCAAATCACTAGATCCTAAAAAATGATGATCTAGATGATTTTCACACGCGTCTTTTGACTACTTCTACATCAAACTGACCACAAATAAATAGTTTTTTTGTCACTTTGTCATAGCGAGTTCCGTCATCACGCACTAAGATTTAGCTATCTTTAAATAGAACTGAGACAGCAAATGTCCAAACTCGCCGCCCTCGATGAGCTTTTAGAACAGTATTACCAATTGCATTATCATCAAGATTCGGTGCTCTTCCAACGTTTACAAGATGTGCAATTCTGGCAAAAGCAACGGATGCAACGCACGCATAACCGTGCTTTCTCAGAAAAACAGAACCTCTTGATGGCCGAGTATTTTATCAACCGTTTATATGGTGGCCCAGATTTTGACGCTTTGGCAGGACAAATTGCACGCTTGAGCAAATATGCGCACAAAGCGGAGAAATTAATTCCTGAAAATGCCATTAAAACAGGTACCTCTGGGGTTGAGTTGGCGATTTTGGCGGTGCGACTTGATGAACAAGTGGCGATGCAATTACTGAAAGATCACCATCCCTCCGAAGCCTTAAGCGATGATTTGATGCGCCAAGCCTACTTAAAACTAGAACAAGGCGAAGAACGCTTGAAACAGTTGTATTTACTCGATCAATTGGGTAAGAATCTCGATAAATACATGCGCTCTTTTATGGTCTATACCGCTTTTAAGATGTGTAAAGGGACTGCCAACAAATATAACTTCAATGTCATGTATGAATTTATGCAGGATGGCTTTTTAGCCATGAAACCGCTAAAGTCGGCAGAGAAATTTGTGAAAGACTTTACTGCGGTGGAACGTCAAATTATTGATAAAGTCCATGCAGGGCATTTGTATCCTTTTCAGTAAATTTCAACGAATGACTTGATAAAAATAAGCCAGCAGCAGCTTTGCTCTGCTGTTTTTCTGTATATTATTCAGCACAATTGCATGATGGTTACTGTACAACGTCCTAGAATCTGTCATCATGCATGCACTGCAACATTTACCCTATTGCTATGTTAGGAGTGACTCCCATGTCGAATGAAAATCAAACGCCTACCGCTACTCAAGAGTCGGCACAAAACACAGACAAAGTGAGTCCATTTTTAACTGAACCATTACCCCAAGGCACAGCGCAAGGTCAGCAAAAATCATTACAACAACAGTTGACTGATAGCCCTATAACGGGTTCTGTACCCAAATACAATCTTCCTCGCGGTGCCAACACAGGTAACGTCGGCAGTACCACACACTTTGGTTACCAGACGGTAAGCAGTGATGACAAAGCCCAAAAAGTGGCGGAAGTTTTCCACTCGGTTGCCAGCAAATACGACATTATGAATGACTTGATGTCTTTTGGTATTCACCGTCTATGGAAACGTTTTGCGATCAACATGTCAGGGGTTCGTCGTGGTCAACGCGTATTAGATATTGCTGGTGGGACAGGCGACTTGGCTAAAGTGTTTAGCCGCGAAGTTGGCCCTACAGGTCATGTGGTACTTTCAGACATTAATGAATCGATGTTGAATGTGGGTCGAGATCGTTTAATTGATGCAGGCTGTACCAATGTTGACTTCGTATTAGCTAATGCTGAAACCCTCGAGCCATTTGAAGACAACAGCTTTGACCTACTTACGATCTCGTTTGGTCTACGTAATGTGACCGATAAAGATGCAGCACTTGCAGCGATGTACCGCGTGCTTAAGCCAGGTGGTCGCCTACTGGTATTAGAGTTTTCTAAACCTGTGTTTGAGCCTTTTTCAAAACTGTACGATCTATATTCGTTCACCGCACTGCCGATCATGGGCAAAATTATTGCCAATGACTCAGAAAGCTATAAATATTTAGCCGAGTCCATTCGTATGCACCCAGACCAACGCACGCTAAAAGGCATGATGGAAAATGCAGGCTTCCAAAACTGTGACTATCACAACCTGACAGGCGGTATCGTTGCTGTACACCGTGGTTTTAAACTTTAAAATTAAACGTTTAAGGGCAAATTATGTGGTCGATTCTGGCACTCGGTGCAATTGAACGATTAATTCATCATGTGATTAATTTGGATGCGATCACTCGCATCCAGCTCAATGAACTACAAGGCAAGATGTTACGTGTGGTGATCGCATCCCCGCAACTGTCTGTAGATGTGTTCTTTGACCAAGCCAAAGTGCGCTTAGAACCTACCGTTACAGGGCATAGTGAAACAGCGTCCATTTTCGAACAACGCCCTTTTGACCAAGCTCAATCTCACACCCCAGCAACCGCAACTTTAACGGTGGCCAATGTGGTTGAGCTGCTCAAGCTATTACTGGCGGATGATGTCGGCAATATCCCGCTCCAAGGTGATTATCACCTTCTACAGGATATTCAACGGATTATGCAACACGCTGAGCCTGACTTGGCTGCGCATTTAAGCCCATGGATTGGCCCAAGTTTGGCGCATGAATTGGCTAAAATTCAGCTGGCACCAAAACACATCAAACAGGCCTTACAAAGTCATTTGTTTTTTGCTGAAGATACCTTAAAAGAAGACAGTGGTCTATTTGCCCCACGTTGGCAAATGGATGATCTGCATCAAGACACCCGCATTTTTAATCAAAACTTAGATCGTGCCGAAGCCAAAATTCAACAGCTTCAAGCACAGATTGACACTCAAGACTCAACTCAAAACTAGGTATTTACATATATGATTCCGCACGTTTCACGTTTACTCGAACTTTGGCGCATTGCCGCGCACTATAGACTCGACACGTTGTTTCCTGCGGAAGAATTGCCTGAAAAAGCGCGCCATGCGTTGGGTGTAATTCGTATGCACCCTGCGGCATGGTCCAGTCGTGAACGTAAAAACCCACTGAAGCTCAAACAAGCTTTAGAGGAAATGGGACCACTGGCGATTAAAATGGGACAGTTGCTGTCTACTCGTCGTGACCTAATTCCACCTGAAGTACTACAACAACTGGTTCTACTCCAAGACCGTGTCAAACCCTTTGGTTCTGATGTCGCGAAAATGCGTATTCAAGACTCATTGAAAGCCGATGTAAATACGCTGTTTGCACGCTTCGACGAACAACCCTTGGCAGCAGCCTCAATTGCTCAAGTACATACAGCCGCTTTACATGATGGTCGCGAAGTGGTGGTGAAAGTCACCCGTCCCGCTATTCGTAGTCAAATTTTACAAGACTTTGAAATTTTAGAATGGTTGGGCAATTTTCTTGAAAAACGCCTAGAAGCCGCGCGTGCACTACACTTATCTGAAATTATTCAGGACTATCGTCAGGTCATCTTAAATGAACTGGATTTGACCTTAGAAGCCGACAATACCCGTCGTATGCGCCATTACTTTACAGGCTCAAGCATGATGTATGTGCCTGAAGTCTATATGGATAGCAAAGACGTGATGGTGGCTGAACGCATTACGGGCGTTCCCATTTCAGACATTGAAACCTTTGAAAAGCTGGGGATGGATCGTAAAGATCTGGCGGAAAAAGGCTTAACCATTTTCTTTACCCAAGTCTTCCGTGACAACTTTTTCCATGCCGACATGCATCCGGGCAATGTCTTCGTTGAAACCCTAAACCCAAGCCAACCCCGCTATATTGCACTAGACTGTGCCATTATGGGTGAGTTGTCGAAGCACGACCAAATGACCGTGGCACGTATGCTGCTTGCGGTCATGAACAGCGACTTTATGCAACTGATTCAAATCGTGCATCAAGCTGGTTGGATTCCACCGGGCACAGACCAAGATGCACTAGCACGTGAAATGCGTCGCACGGTCGGGCCAATGGTGTCCAAACCCATGCATGAATTGGACTTCGCGGGCATTTTGATTCAGGTAATGGATATTGCACGACGCTTCCATTTGGAAATTCCACCACAGCTGATGCTGCTGCTTAAAACCCTCGTGCATGTTGAGGGTTTAGGTACAGACCTTTACCCAGAGCTGGACATTTGGAGTTTGGCAAAGCCAATCCTGACCGATTGGATCAAAGCGCAAATGAATCCACAGAAGAACCTAAAAGAGCTGGGACAAAAAATTCCTGACTTACTTTTAGGGGCACAAGACTTCCCGACGCTGTTGGTCGATAGCTTAAATGGTCTCAAAAACCAATCAGCTTGGCATGCTAAACAGCTCAATGAACTACAAAGCATGCGCCTGCAAATGGAACATCAGCAAAAGCGCAGTTGGATTTTTGGCAGTCTCATGGCCATTTTGCTGTCGATTGCGATTATCTCGCCTTGGTTTATTTCAGTGATTTTAATTGTACTCACCAGCTTACTGGCGGTGTGGCGCGTGTTTAAATAGACGCTTTCTGCTGTATTAAAAGCCTGAGTCTCTCAGGCTTTTTTATGTTTAACGTCTATGTAGGAAGTGACTCCTAAGTCATTCTTGGATCACTTTTGCCAATGCACTCATTCACTCGCCAGTTAAAATGACAATACATATTGTCTTTTTGAATGATCACGATGACTCAAATCCTGCAGAAACACCCTCCCGCTTTAAGCATTCGTGCAGGTAAATTAGCACGTCAACTGATTCAAAGCGAAGGCTTACAAGCGGAACAGGTCGATATTGTACCCGGTGCCGCAGGTGGGCCCAAAGGCATCGGGATTCAAGGTTTAGACCAAGCCATTTTTGGTGAATTCTTTGCTCGTGCACCGCAAAGACGGACTTTGATTGGTTCGTCCATTGGCAGCTGGCGCTTTGCCAGCATCTTAGCGCACGGTGCAAAAGCAGGTACCGAACGTTTAGGTGAACTCTATACCAACCTCTATTTTGATAAAAAAATGCAACGCCAAGAAGTCAGTGATATTTGCAGGGGCATGCTGCTCGACTTGGTGCAAGGTAAGGAAGAGGAACTAGTAGATCATCCCGATTACCACCTCACGGTACTTTCGATTAAGGCTCAACACATCTTCCAAAGTGACCAAGTTCTGCCGCTCTTGGCCTCTGTGGCAGGTATCATCGGTACAACCGCTGTTTCGCGAAAGCATAGTCGCCACTTTATGCAACGGGTGATTAGTCAGCCCAGCAATGGTAAACAATTTAAAGTAGAAGATGATTTTCTCACTCATTATCACAGTCTCACCGCTGCAAACGTTCTGCCTTGGTTGATTGCCTCAGCCTCTATTCCAGGCGTGATGGCCGCAATTCGCGATATTCCAGATGCACCACAAGGCAGTTATCGCGATGGGGGTCTGATTGACTATCACATCGATCTGCCTTTTGAGAGTCAAGGCATTGTGCTTTATCCGCACTTTACGGACAGCATTACGCCGGGGTGGTTTGATAAACTGTTTAAACGTCGCGCCAATCCTGAAAATCAAGCCCGTACGCTGCTCCTGTCTCCATCCCAAGACTATTTACGGAGCTTACCTTTAGGACGCCTGCCCGATCGTAAAGATTTCACCCTCAAAGGGCTCGACCAAAAACAGCGCATTCAAATGTGGAACCAATGTATTTCTGAAAGTCAGCGCTTAGGTGATGAATTCTTGGAAATGTTGGAAAAACAGCATTTTGCACAGGCGATACAAGATTTATAAACAAAATTTGCGCATGAATGTAATCTTGTTTAATCTGACCAAATTAAGAAAAATCGAGATTACATTTTTTCTATGCTAACAATAATTTTAAGTGAACAAGAAATGTATGGTCAAATCATTGAATTACAAAATGAATCTTGCGAAAGAAATGTGATTGCAAGCTCGTTAGAGGATTTCATTCAAATCAACATCGACCAATTAAAAAACCTGACGATATTCGTTACGCATTCATTTAAACAATGGTTAAATCATTCGGTCTATGATTTCTAATCACTCCCCCCACTTCGCCATCATCGGTGCAGGAACCGCAGGATTAGCCACTGCGATTTTACTGGCTCGCCAAAATATGCAAGTCAGTATTTTAGAGAAAGCCACAGAACTTGAACCTGTCGGAGCAGGACTGTTACTACAGCCCTCTGGTTTAGCTGTTTTTGAGCATTTAGGCCTTTTAGATGAAGTTTTAAGACTGGGTGCAAAAGTCACTGGGCTCAAAGGTCAGTTACCGAGTGGAAATTTACTGGTCAATAGTCATTATCAACAAGCGCATCCTGATTTTTATGGTGTAGGTATCCATCGAGCAACGTTATGTCATGTTTTAGAAAATAAATGCCGTGAATATCCTGAACTCATTACGTGGTATATGAATACCGACATTCAAAAATTAGAAGAAACATCCAATCAAGTTCGGGTTTTGGGTAGTAAAGATGGTGAATCATTTGATCAAGCATTTGATGCTGTGATCATTGCCAATGGCGCACGCAGCCTTTTAAGACCGAAAGAATGGGTGAAGGTTGATCAAGCTTATCCTTGGGGAGCGAAATGGACAATTGTTCCCGAATGTCTTGAATTAGATACAGAAATTTTACATCAGTTCCATGATCGCTCTAAAATCATGATGGGAATCTTACCGACCGGTACAGTACCACATGAACCCAAGCAAAGGCTATCGAGTGTGTTTTGGAGTCTTCCCAGCCATCAGCTGAATAACTTTCTACACAATTCACAAGCTCACTCAGACTGGTTAAACCAAGTGTCTAAGCGTTGGAAACCTGCTGCGGATTGGTTAGAACAAGTCATTGCCCAGCCTGAACAAAAATCACAATGGTTGACTGCAAATTATCGTGATGTGGTACTGTCTAAGTTTGGTGAGGGTCGTATCGGTGTCATGGGTGATGCAGCACATGCGATGAGTCCACAACTTGGGCAAGGTGCAAATATGGCCCTTTTAGATGCATGGGCTTTGGGGCAAGCGGTTCAAAGTGCAAGAAAAAATGAAGCCATTGATTATGTTCAACTCTGGCAAACTTACCATCAACACCGTCAAAGTTCGACGGCGTTCTATCAATTTTTAAGTCGTTTACTCACACCACTTTACCAATCTGACCTATGGTGGGCAGGTGGTTTACGTGATTTAAGCTTTGCTTGGATGTATCGAATCCCCTATTTCCGTAAAGAAATGGCGGTGACGATTTCAGGTTTAAAATTAGGCATGTTCAGTCAAATGAACTATCGGGATGTTGCAAAACAGAACAATCATTCTGTGTAGAATACGAAGACAATCACCATCATCCGCTTTGGATGGGTGACTGATGGTTGAATTTCTAAAATATATCAATTAAGCCACTGTGAGATAACTGTAGAAAGTTTCTCCTCTATTCTGTTTAAATCACGTAGACTATAGCGCGCTACGTTGACATCGTAACACTCTCAATATTTATTCGCTTGGTGAAATCTTATGAACAATTTGCAATGGCTCGATGAAGTAAAATTTAACGAACAAGGTTTAGTCCCTGCCATTGCACAGCATCATCAAACGGGACGTGTCTTGATGGTTGCATGGATGAACCGTGAAGCTTTGGCTTTGACGGCTGAGAAAAACCAAGCCGTGTATTTCTCTCGTTCACGCAACAAGTTATGGCACAAAGGCGAAGAATCTGGGCATTTCCAAACCGTGCACGAAATTCGTCTCGACTGCGATGCCGATGTAATTGTGCTGCAAATTGAACAACACGGCGGGATTGCTTGTCACACAGGTCGCGAATCATGCTTCTACCGCAAACTCACGCCAAATGGCTGGGAAATTGTGGATGCACAGCTCAAAGACCCGAACGCGATTTATGGTGAAAAATCAACTAATCCACATACATTGGCGATGAATGCCTCAACGGCGCAGTCTGAGCAAGTTGAAGTTTTGTCCTACCTCGGTCAAATGATGGCTGAGCGTAAAGCAGCGGATCCAGACTCGTCTTATGTCGCGAAGCTGTATCACAAAGGTCTCAACAAAATTTTAGAAAAAGTCGGTGAAGAAGCGGTTGAAACCATTATCGCAGCTAAAGATTTTAAATCTGAAGCCAATGAAGACCATAAAAATGATTTGATCTATGAAGTGGCAGATCTTTGGTTCCATACGATTGTGGTTTTAGGTTATTTCGACTTAGACCCTCAAGTGGTTCTTAATGAATTGGCACGTCGTCAAGGGCTTTCTGGTTTGCTTGAAAAAGCCAACCGCAGCCACTAAGTTTATTGCCTGTGTCGAATATCATCAAACCGAGCGCGACTTATGAGCAAGCCATTGCCATTGATAACGCGCGTCTGGGCAAATCGTTTAAAGTAATTGCTTATGCAGGCACAGGTAAAACCACCACACTGCAAATGATTAGCGACGCCATGCCACAAAGACGTGGCATGTATTTAGCGTTCAACAAAGCCATTGCCAGCGAAGCGCAAACGAAGTTTCATGGCAATGTCGACTGCCGAACCTTCCACTCGCTTGCTTTTCGCAGTGTTCCACGTGGAGTGACGGACAAACTTCGTCTGCCTCGTTTAAGCCCGAGTTTTATTGCCAAAGAATACCGTCTTGAACCGATTACCTTAAGACGGATGATGGGCGGACGTTATGAAAAATATGTATTGATGCCATCACGCTTGGCCAGCCTTGTGGCGAATGCCGTGAGTCACTTCTGTTCAACCAGTTCTCAGTACCCAGCACCACGACATTTACAAGCACCGAGTTGGTTACACCCCGATGATATCGATTCACTACAAAAGCATCTTTATCCTGCCATTGAACGTCGTTGGTTAGAGTCCATCGATCCCAACCATCAGGCTGGGATTGGTCACGATATTTATTTAAAACTGTGGGCGCTGTCTGAACCGAATATCCCAAGTGACTATGTGTTGTTTGATGAGGCACAAGATGCTGACCCACTGATGTTGGGCATCTTACTGAAACAGCGTAATACACAAGTGATCTATGTCGGAGATGCACACCAACAAATTTATGCATGGCGCGGCGCAGTCAATGCCATGCAACAACTGCCTTTGCCTGAGTCCCGTCTCACCACCTCGTTTCGTTTTGGTGAAGAGATTGCATTGCATGCCAATGCTATTTTAGGCGCCTTGAATGAAACCGTGCCGCTCATGGGTAACCCTCTGCTCAACTCCAAAGTAGTCAACAAACCCCATACCAAAATGCGCGATGCGATTTTATGTCGCACCAATGCCCGCGCCATGGAATTGCTGCTTTCAGGATTAGTTCATGGCGACAAAGTCAGCCTACAAGCCGACCATGTCAAACTGAACCGCTTTGTCGATGCCGCAGCGATGCTTAAACAAGGTAAGCGCGTCACCGATGTGCCTGAACTGGCCTGGTTTAATTCTTGGCATGATGTACATGAATATTGCGAAACCAATGACGGCAGTGACATCAAGCCTTTAGTAAAATTGGTAGATGATCATGGCACCGATCCACTCAAAAAAGCCCTCGCGAAGATTACGCCGATTGAACAAGCGGATTATATTATTTCCACCGCACACAAAGCCAAAGGCTTAGAGTGGAACCGCGTTCACATCGAAGATGATTATCAGTTTAAGGTCAACGACAAAGACCATAAAATTAGTGATGAAGAGTTAAGACTGCTTTACGTGGCCTGTACACGTGCTAAAGTAAGTTTAAATATCCATCACATTTACGATCTGATGCAGCAGCTTAAAAAACAAATGCCAAGCTCATTACGTAAAGTTGCTGGATAGTCGAATGTAAAAATAGTCACAACCGCTGCGGGTGTTCTATGAAAATTCAATCGATTCACCTGAAACACATCCTGCATTTTGCTGACCTTAAAGTCGATTTTTCTTATCACGATAAACCCGTCACTTTAATTTTAGGCGATCAAGCCTCAGGCAAGACCTCAATCTTACGTTTTAGCTATCAGGCTCTGACTTGGTTTGCGGCCCGTTATAAAGATTTACGCTCTGCAGGTGTGGTGATGTTAGATCACGACATTATGCTGAACCGCCTTCAGTCCAAAATTGATATTCAAGTTGCTGTGCCCGCTGAGCTGTATGCTCTCAAACCTACGGCAACCGATACTGCGACCGAACCCTATGCATGGCAACTCTACAAAACCTTAAACCAACAAGGGATTGGCATCAGTCGAGTTGAAACATTAGAACTAGAACAACTGGTGAATTTATATCAGCAGGCAACGTTACAAGATCCGCTGCAAGGTTTACCGTTGATTGCGTATTATCCTGCGGAACGTTTTGTCAATGAGATGAATATTCTCAGCAAGAATAATCCCCTGATTTTCCAACATGCACATGCCTATGAAATTTCAGCTATTCCCTATACCACCTTTGCGCGCTTCTTTGAGTGGTTTCGTGAAATCAGCGATATTGAAAATGCGCAAACTGCGCAGTTTTTACAAACGATATTACATCAGCCTAAAAGCATGCCACCCGATATCCCCTTAAGCTATAAACTGGCTCAGGCTCAAGCACACATCCAGTCACCCAGCCTACAAGCACTCAAACAAGCGTTAGCAACCGTTCTGCCCGAAATAGAAGATATTTATCTGCAATATCATCCCAAGTTACAACTGATGGTGCGCTACCATGGCAACAGCATGCTCTATCAACAGCTTTCCAATAGTATTCGCAACTGGGTGGCGCTCGTTGGCGATATTGTACGGCGTTTATGCCTACTCAACCCTGAAAGCCTGTTCCCTTGTTTAGAAGGTGACGGCGTACTGTTGATTGATGCGATTGATCATCAATTGGATCAAAATATGGCGCAAGTCATTTTAAAACGTTTAAATCAGGCTTTTCCTCGACTACAAATTATCACCTCAGGCAACCGAAGTGAGTTGCTGGAACAAGCCAGCGAGTTTCAATGCCTCAAACTGGAAAATAAGCAATTAAGTCCGATCCAACTCGAACCACTGCAACATCAGTTCGATGTAATTTACCAAAACCTTGCCAATCATGAAGCGACGAGTGGAAGCACCGAACCGATTGCGGCTGACCCCCAAGATTTAAGTGTGGCTGAATTATTCACACAAATACAGCAGCAACTCTCTTCCGAACAGCAACAGCATTTGATTACTTTACTCAGTGCTGAAAATGATGCTTCATCGGCAAATCCATTAACTTAGCCTGCTTCATAAGCATATCTATTTTAACCCTCAAAAACAGGCGACCAATGGTCGCTTTTTTACATTTCTTGCACTGAGAAAGTACCTGTCATCCACCAAGAAACAACCATCACGCGTATAATGTTTTGCGTCAGCGCAAAAAAGATTGATGTTGTTTTAGTCATGTTATATGATCGGTTTTACTTGCAAATTTCTAACTGAAATCGGATTTTGCTATAACGCTTCATGAGTTGCGCAACACAACTTCATTATTTTTAAATTTCACATTGGCTTTCAAGATTGAGACTCTTGGGCTGCTCTTTGCAGTCCTGTAATCCTTGAAAGATGAGATTCACCAATAGGTTTTGACCTATTCACGACAATGGAAACGAGTGTGCTACCGATTATTATATTGTTACCGTTAATACTTGGCACAACCCTTGTCTCATTACTGAAGCAGAGCTCACGCAGGCTAACAGCCTTCGCAGCTGTTGGGGTCAGTATGACAAGTTTAGGCTTATTACTGACCCAAGCACGAGAGGTGTTTAATGGCGCTGTCATTACGCAATCGTGGTCATGGTTGCCGCAGCTTGGAATTGACTTCAGCTTCCGTCTAGACGCATTAGGCCTCCTCTTTGCCTTACTGATTAGTGGCATCGGGACGCTCATTTATATTTATGCCTATTTTTATTTAGGCCCAAAAAATTCTCTCAACAAACTCTATCTACTGCTCATGTTGTTCATGGCAGCCATGCTCGGAATTTCACTCTCCAATAATTTAATATTACTCCTCGTTTTTTGGGAGTTGACCAGTATCTCCTCATTTCTGTTGGTCGGTTATTGGAGCAATTACGACGCGGCGCAACGTGGCTCACGCATGGCATTGACCATTACGGGTATGGGCGGATTAGCCATGCTAGGTGGTTTCATCTTGCTCGGCCAAATCACAGGCACCTACGAGATTGATCAAATCTTGACGATGACAGCGCAGATTCAAAGCCATGCTTTATTTGTTCCTACGCTGCTGCTGATTTTACTCGGTGCTTTTACCAAAAGTGCGCAATTTCCATTCCATTTTTGGCTACCCAACGCGATGGCAGCTCCGACCCCCGTGTCTGCTTATTTGCACTCAGCAACCATGGTAAAAGCGGGCATTTTCTTGGTGGCACGACTGTTACCCATTTTTGCAGGTGCGGCACTGTTCCATAATTTGGTCACCTTTATTGGCCTATTTACCCTGTGTATGGCTGCATTTTTTGCCATCTTTAAAGAAGACCTGAAAGGTTTATTGGCCTATTCAACCATCAGCCATCTCGGCTTGATCATGTGTCTCTTGGGGATCGGATCACCATTAGCTGTGGCTGCGGCTATTTTCCATATTATTAACCATGCCACCTTTAAAGCAGCGCTGTTCATGATCGCAGGTATTATCGATCATGAGTCAGGCACACGTGATTTACGCAAGCTTAGTGGGTTATGGCAACTGTTACCTTATACGGCCACTTTGACGATGGTCACTGCAGCATCAATGGCTGGCGTGCCCTTGACCAACGGTTTCTTATCTAAAGAAATGTTCTTTACTGAACTGCTTAGCAATCTGTCTGGTCCTGTGCTCATCTGCTCGGCGATTGTCGCGACACTGGCGGGGATTTTTGCAGTCGCTTACTCTGTGCGTTTGGTACATGGGGTTTTCTTCGATGGCCCAGTAGGCAAACAAGTTCCGAACAAAGATGCGCATGAGCCGCCGTTTGGCATGCGTGCACCGGCCACTTTACTGGCGATTTTGTGTATTTTAGTCGGCTTATTCCCTGCCCTATTGGTTGAAAACATCGTCAACAGTACAGCACGCGCCAGCACCCAAGTGATGGACTTTGAAGGCGCACATCTTGCCCTATGGCATGGTTTTAACATGCCATTATTAATGAGCGTGATTGCGTCGATTGGCGGTCTGATTTTCTATTTCTGTCTCGCGAAGGGTGGCAAAATTCGAGAAATTGATCTCGATCCATACCTAGGTCGTCTACAAGGTCGAGTTGCCTTTGACTTATTCCTTAAGTCACTCCTGCTCAACTCGCGCAAATTTAAACGATTGACTGAAAACGGTAAATTACAAAGCTATATTCTTTGGATTGTGATCTTCAGTATTGCCATAGTCTCACTTCCATTTTTAGGACAAGGGCTGACCACAGGTACCCGTGAACTCACCCATGCCCCTGCTTTAGCAGTCGTACTATGGCTACTGTTATTCTCTTCGTGCTGGATGATGTTGTGGTTCCATCACGAACGAATTAAAGCGGTATTGATCAGTGGCGCGATTGGTTTAGTCGTGACTATGGTTTTTATCTGCTTCTCTGCACCTGATTTGGCTTTGACACAAATCACCGTCGATGTAGTCACCACCGTACTGTTATTAATGAGTTTATCACTTTTACCACAACTCACCCCCTATGAGTCCAGTGTCTCACGTCGTTGGCGAGATGCCCTCATTGCGATTGGCGGCGGACTCGGCATTGCATGGATCACATGGCTCATCTTGACCCGTGATCACAACTCCATTTCATGGTTCTTCATGCAGCAGTCGATTCCATTAGGTGGCGGAACCAACGTGGTCAACGTGATTTTGGTCGACTTCCGTGGCTTCGATACCTTCGGTGAAATTACCGTCCTCGGCATCGCAGGCATTGGTGCACTGTGTTTAATGGATGGTATGCGTACCCACGGCACCACCATGACTCAAGGTCTCAGTTACCGTTTTAATCCCTCTCCGTTGATGCTTCGTATTAGCGCATCTTGGATTTTACCCATTGCCTTGGTGGTCAGTCTGTATATCTTCCTGCGTGGACACAATCTTCCTGGAGGCGGGTTTATCGCGGGTTTGATTACCGCTTTATCCTTGATTATTCAATACATGGCACTCGGTCAAGATCATGCGGAACAGCTGCTCAAAGCCAAGTCAGGTCGTTTGTATGAAATCTGGATTGGAACTGGTCTGGTCATTGCAGGATTAACAGGCTTAGGTGCATGGTTCTGGGGACGTCCATTCCTCACTAGTGCACACTTTTATGTGTCGCCACCGATCTTAGGCGAAATGCACCTAGCGACAGCTGCACTGTTCGATGTCGGGGTCTATATCACGGTTGTGGGTGCGACCATGTTGCTTATTTCCGTACTCGGGGACTCGCGTCACTCTAGTATGTCTGGTCCAGTACCAAAGGGGGATTAATATGATTAGTTTAGAACTGTTACTTGCCTCCGCTATTGGTCTGTTGACTGCCACAGGCATCTATCTGATTTTACGTGCCCGTACCTTCCCTGTAGTACTTGGGTTGGCCATGATTGGTTATGCCGTCAATTTATTTTTATTTGCCATGGGGCGACTTCAACTTAATGCACCAGCGGTACTCACTGAAGCCAGCAAAGCCACTGACCCTTTGCCACAAGCTTTGGTATTAACCGCAATTGTGATTGGCTTTGCTACCACGGCGTTTATTGTACAACTGGCTTTACGCAGTCGTTATGAAACAGGAACCGACCACGTTGACTCTAAAGAAGAAATACCTCAAATTGACCCACGTGAGGATGAGCCATAATGAATGACCTCATCCAATTTTGGACCGAACACACTCCAATTTTTAGTATTTTAATTCCTGCCATTACCGCCTTTATTTTGGTGTTATTGGGCAATCCTGGATCAGGTTCTTTAGCACAAGACTGGCGACAACCTTGGCGTAGAGGCATCAGTTATACCTCTGGCCTGTTGGGCTTATTTACAGCGGTCAACTATCTGATCTTTGCCAGTTCAGGGCAAATCAGTGTTTATAACCTGAGTGAATGGGCAGCGCCATTTGGCATTGTTTTGGTCCTCGATCAACTGTCTGCGCTGATGCTGGTTTTAACCTACGGCTTAGCTGTTCCAGTAATGTGGTTTGCCAGCAAGGAATGGGATGAACGTGGCCGTTATTTCCATGCCATGTGCCATTTCCTACTGATGGGTTTAACCGGTGCCTTCCTAACAGGCGACTTATTTAACTTGTTTGTATTCTTTGAAATTTTGTTGATGGCCTCCTATGTCCTGTTACTGCATGGTCAAGGCAAAGCGCGTTTTCAACTCGGCATTCACTATGTCACCATTAACTTGTTGGCATCAGCCCTGTTTCTGATTGGCCTTGGCATGATTTATGGTAGCGTCGGTAGCCTCAATATGGCGGATGTTGCACGTCTGATGCCTCTATTAGAAGGCGATCAACATCGTATCGCGGTTGCTGGTGGGCTGTTGTTGTTTACAGTCTTTGGCATTAAAGCAGCCATGCTACCTGTCGGTTTTTGGCTACCAAAAACCTATGCGGTCGCAACCACTCCTGTAGCGGCTCTGTTCACCATCATGACCAAAGTCGGTATTTATGCCATTTTACGTGTTAATGGCACCGTATTTGACGATGCAATTAGCCGTGAAATCCTGCAATACATTCTATTGCCGATTGGCTTAATTACCTCAGTCTATGGTGTGATTGGTGCAATGGGTGCTGAACGCTTACGTCGTTTCATTGGCTTTATGATTTTGTCTTCTGTCGGCACGATTTTAATCGCCATTTCCCTGTTCAATACCTTGGCATGGGCAGCGGCACTGTATTATTTGGTGCACAGTACAATTATTGCGGCAGCTTTCTATATTTTAAGTGGTTGGATTACCTCTCAACGTGGTGAGTTTAAAGACCACTTTAAAATTGCACCGCAAATGAAACAGCATAAGGTGGTGGCGTTAACCTATTTCACCATTGCCTTGATGATGGCAGGTTTACCACCCTTTAGTGGTTTCTTGGGCAAAGTGTTTATTCTTCAAGCCACCGCACACTCACCATATCAATTGCTGATTATTGTGACCGTTTTAGTGGTGAGCTTATTGAGTATTATTGCGTTTACACGTGTGGGTTTCGTGATTTTTTGGCGTGCAACCAAACCAGAAGACAACCCTGATGAAGCTGCTTATGCCGCGTACCAAGCTTTGCCTGAACAAGCACCGAAGCGCAATGACAAAACCATCTATCTATTGTTGGTAGGTTTAATGGCTTATATGGTGTTTGCAGGTCCAATTCAAAATTACACTTACCAAACGGCTGAGCAAATCCAAAATAATGTGCTCTATGAACAGACTTTGCTCAAAACTGATGAGCATGGGCAAACCATTAGCGTACAACCTTTCGACAGTGAAAATTTACCCGAGACCAAGTATGGTGGCGAACGGGTGGATCCGAATGCACATTTGATTCCATATTTAATTTCAGAGGAAACACTGGAAGGCGAACATATTTCCGAATACAAAAAACGCCAAATGCAACAGCAACAACAGGCTGAAGTGAATCCCGATGCTGAAAGCCTACAACCCATGGTGGAGCCTTAAACATGAAAAAAACGTCGTTTTTGGAGCGTTGGTTACCCCACCCTTTTGTCTCGGTGATTGTTGCGCTGAGCTGGGTGATGTTGGCACATAGTGTCGATGCAGCCAGCTTAGTGATGGCATTTTTACTGGCCATTTTTATTCCGCGTCTGATCAGACCATTCATTACTTACACTCCAAATATTGAATGGAAAGCGGCGCTGAAACTATTTTTTGTGGTGTTATACGACATTGTGGTGTCGAATATTCAAGTGGCTAAATTGGTCCTCGGCCCAATTGATCGCCTACAACCCAAGTGGTTTCGTGTTCCGCTGGAAACACAACATGAGGAAGTAAACACCTTACTGGCGATGATTATTACCACCACACCAGGCACAGTTTCAGCAGGGATTGATCAAGATCGCGGGGACATTTTAGTTCATGCTCTCAGCACCGATGATGAAAATGCCGAGATTGAAAATATTAAAGCGCGTTATGAAAAACCGTTGATGCAAATTTTTGGTGTCGAAGCAGGAGACAAAGCATGACCATTTTGCCTTATGCCCTCGGGATTTGTTTAATCGCCGTCACCATTTCAATGTTGCTGTGCTTAATTCGCTTAATCATCGGCCCATCGATTGTAGACCGACTCTTAGCACTCGATACACTCTTTTTAAATGCAATCTGCCTCATTATTATTTTAGGCATTTACTGGGCCAGCACTTCATTATTTGAAGGTGCTCTTTTGGTTGCGATGCTCGGCTTTGTCTCTACAGCCGCTTTAGCACGCTACTTCACCTCAGGTCATGTGATTGACTAGGAGCGAGATCGATGCAACTTACGATGGAAATTTTAGTCTCCATTTTTCTCATGATCGGCACTTTCTTCATGCTGGTTGGAGGGATTGGAATGGTGCGCCTGCCCGATTTATTCATGCGCCTGCATGCCCCAACCAAGTCCAGCACCTTAGGCTTAGGGAGCTTCTTGATCGCGGCAATGATCTATTCTGCATTCCAAGGACGCTTTGGTTTTGCTGAGCTGTTATTAACGCTGTTTGCCTTTTTAACCGCACCCGTATCGGCGAATTTAATGGCACAAGCGGCGCTACATTTGCGCTTACGCTCGCTGAGTGGTGACGTTCCAGAAGCACTCAACCGTCCACTGCCTTGGCAACGTACCCGCCGCAGAGCTTTTAGCAATAAGCATGAAGACACTGAACATCGTCTTTAAATGCTTGTGGTGTTAAGGAAATAAAATAAATACATTCTAGCGCTTCTGCATTGACATGGTGCTGTTGCGCTAATTTGAACATTGTACTGATGATAATATTCGAACGTATTATAGATGGTGTCACATCCAGTACATTGACCAACACAGATGAACTACTCAATCTACTCAAAAATTAAAATGATCAAAGTGTCCCCGTGGTAAATCATTGCCCATATTAATCCAGTCCACAGCAACTTGATGGTCAAAATAATCCCTAAAAGCTCAACCCTCTATTCACCTATCATAATCCTGTGTAACGCATTTCAAATCTTGCTCTAGCTTCAGCCATTACTCCGCATAAAAAAAAGCCACCCGAAGGTGGCTTTTTGATTCAGTTAGACTGAATTATTCATCATCTTTGTTTGCTTCGTCAGCAGGTAAATCCTTTACTGCTTCAGCAATCAGGCCAAACATATAGTTACCATATGCATTGGTTTTATCGTAATGGAAACGCAAACGGGGTGTAATACGTGTCTTAATACGACGGCCGAGTTCGTGACGCAAGAAACCAGATGCTTTGTTCAGCACATCTAGCGTTTCTTTATTGGCTACTTCACTTTGCTCATCGCCAAGCTCACGGCCCATCACAGTCACATATACTTCAGCATAACCTAAGTCTGGACTAACCTTCACCGCAGAGATGGTCACGAGACCACCTAAGCGTGGATCTTTCAACTCTTGGCGAATTAGTTCAGACAACTCACGTTGCACTGTATCCGCCATGCGCTTAAGACGTTGACTACCCGCCATTAAAGACTCCGTTTGATCAATTGAACATCATAGACTTCGATCTTGTCTTTTTCTTTGATGTCTTTATAACCTTTAACCGCAAGACCACATTCCATACCTGCGCGAACTTCCTCAACCACTTCTTTATAACGACGAAGTGACTCAAGCTCACCTTGGAACACAACCACGTCATCACGAAGGACACGAATTGGTTTATTACGGTGTAACATACCTTCAAGTACCATACAGCCTGCTGCTGCACCAAACTTACTTGAGTGGAACACTTCACGTACTTCAGCCACACCCAGAATAGTTTCACGGTGTTCTGGCGCAAGCTTACCGCTCATCGCTGCTTTCACATCATCAATCAATTGATAGATGATTGAGTAGTAACGAATGTCGATGCCATCAGCATCCGCTTTTTGACGCGCTGCGTTATCAGCACGTACGTTAAAGCCAAGAAGAACAGCTTCAGAAGATTCAGCCAGTGTCACGTCAGATTCAGTGATCGCACCAACACCTGAGCCAATAACACGAACTTTAACTTCGTCTGTTGCAAGGTCAGCAAGAGCAACGTGTAATGCTTCCAATGTACCACGTACATCAGTTTTCAATACCACATTGACGATAGGCACATCTTTCTTGCCCATAGACGCCATGATATTTTCAAGACGCATTGCGCTTTGACGCTCAAGACGTTTTTGACGCTCACGATCCATACGCGCATCGGCAACTTCACGTGCTTTTTTCTCGTCATTCACAACCAGAACTTCATCACCCGCCATTGGCGCTTCAGGTAGACCTAAAATTTCAACTGGAATTGAAGGACCTGCTGATTGAATACGTTTACCGTTTTCATCTGTCATCGCACGTACGCGACCATAAGATGCACCCGCAAGAACAAGGTCACCTACTTTCAATGTACCGTTTTGAACAAGGATAGACGTTACCGCACCACGGCTGTTGTCTACACGTGCTTCAATCACGACACCTTGAGCAGCACCTTCTTCAGATGCTTTCAACTCCAGTAATTCAGCTTGAATTGAAATAATATCTAGAAGCTCATCAATACCTTGACCTGTATGTGCTGAAACCATTGCAACTGGAACATCACCGCCCCACTGTTCAGGAACGATTTCTTTCACAGTCAATTCATTCAATACGCGATCTGGATCAGCAGATTCTTTATCCATCTTGTTGATTGCAACAATAATTGGCGTACCAGCAGCACGTGCGTGATCAATCGCTTCAGCTGTTTGTGGCATTACACCATCATCCGCTGCAACAACCAATACCACGATGTCTGTCGATTTCGCACCACGCGAACGCATTGCAGTAAATGCTGCGTGTCCTGGAGTATCTAAGAATGTGATAATGCCTTTATCCGTTGTTACATGGTACGCACCGATGTGCTGAGTGATACCACCCGCTTCACCAGCTGCCACTTTTGAACGACGAATGCGGTCAAGTAACGATGTCTTACCATGGTCTACGTGACCCATGATGGTCACAACAGGAGGACGAGTCGTTTGAGCGCCACGTGCTTCTTCTGCTGCTTCAAGTAAGTTATCTTCAGCTTGCGTATCTGATACAAGAACTGGGTTATGACCCATTTCTTCTACGATTAATGCTGCAATTTCTTGGTCAATCGCTTGGTTCTGAGTAACAAGCTCACCCATTTTCATGAGTGACTTAATTACTTCACGTACCTTAACTGCCATTTTTGCAGCCAAGTCAGCAACCACAATGGTTGAACCAATTTCAACATCATAAACTTGCTTTTTAACCGGTTTTTCAAAGCCATGCTTGTTTGCAGAGCTTGTTTTCAAACCACGTTTATGCGAGTTATCACGGAAAGATTGCTCTTCACCACGACGACCACCTTTCTTCGGTGCGCGTGTAGCTGGCGTATTGGTACCACGTTTGATATCGCGGTCTTCTTTCGCAAATGAGTCTTCATATGCTTGACCAACCAGACCCGCAGCAAGTGGAGAATCATCCACTACACGAATGGTCGCAGTTGCATCTTCGTTTGAATACTTAGATGCCATTTGACGCATTTGTTCAAGTGTACGTTGCTGCGCTTCTTCAGCTGCCTTACGACGTGCTGCTTCTTCAGTCGCTTTTAATTGAGCGGCTTGAGCTTCACGTGCTTTTTTCTGTTCAGGTGTTTCAACAACTTTAACTTGTGCTTTAACCACAGGCTTATTGTTTGATTTACGCTTCACAACTACCGCAGCTTTTGCTACTTCTTGCTTCGTCGTTTCTTGCTTTGCAGCAGCACGCATCGCTTCAAAGTTTGCAGCCGCTTTATTTACTACTGGAGTTTCAGCTTTAGGTTCAACCATAGCTTGAACGTTCGCACGAGCTTGTTGCTCCGCTTGCGCCTTTGCCAAAGCTTCCGCTTTAATTTGTTCTGGATCTGGCTTGGTAAATGTATGTTTCTTGCGAACTTCTACATTAATCGTTTTTGCCTTACCTGATGTACTCGCTACTTTAGCGGTACTGGTCGTTTTACGTTTCAACGTGATTTTTCCTGCCTGACCATCGTCTTGACCATGAATTTTCTTCAAATGGTGCACGAGGGCATCTTGTTGTTCAGTAGAGATTATATCGTCCGATTTACGCTGTGGTAAACCAGCATCACGAACCTGCTCTAGGAGCTTCTCAACAGGGCGGTTCACACTGAGAGCTAACTCTTGTATCGTCTTATCCGTCATGTAGATCTCCTAGTTAAACCATGATTCGCGCGCTTTCATAATAAGTTGACCCGCTTTCTCTGTACCCAGACCTTCAATATCAGCAATATCGTCAGTCGCTTGGTCAGCCAAGTCATCAATTGTGATGACACCACGTGCTGCAAGTGCATAAGCAATCTCTTGCGTCATCCCTTCCATTGCAACGAGTTCCGCGCTTGGATCTTGGATGTTTTCTTGCTGCTGTAATGCATCAGCCAATGCAACTTCTTTGGCACGACTTTGAAGTAATTCAACAACTTCAGCATCTAGCTCGATTTCGTCAAATGTTTCAGCTGGAACATAAGCAATCTCTTCTAAAGAAGTAAAGCCCATTTCAACCAATGCCATTGCCAAATCTTCTTCAATATCTAGACGCGATACAAATAGGTCTAAGTATTGTTGTGCTTCATTTTGCTGACGAGCATGATACTCATCTTCAAGCATCATGTTGAGTTTGTAGCCTGTAAGTTCAGAGGCTAAACGTACGTTTTGACCTTGTGAACCAATCGCACGCGCTAATTGATCGCTAGTTGCGAAAATAATGTCCGCTGTACGTTCTTCTTCATCAATCACAATACCCGATACATCTGCTGGCTCTAAAGCACTCGCAATGTACTGCGCAGGATCATCAGACCATACAACAACATCAATACGCTCACCGTTCAATTCTTGCTGAACTGCTTGGATACGTGTACCACGCATACCAATACATGCACCCACTGGATCAATACGATGATCATTGGTTTTCACAGCAATTTTAGCACGAACACCAGGTTGACGCGCTGCCGCTTTAATCTCAATGATTTCTTCAGAAATTTCAGGAATTTCTTTCTTCATCAAAGCGATGAGCATTTCAGGCTTGGCACGTGACAATTGTAGTTGTGCACCACGACCTTCACGGTTCACATTAAACAAAATCGCATTTACACGTTGCTTCGGACGCAAAATTTCTTTTGCAATCATTTCTTCACGTGCAAGATACGCTTCAGCATTGTCACCTAAGTCAATGATAAAGCCATCTTTGGTTTGCTTTTTCACTTCACCGTAGATCAACTCACCCACTTTAGACTCGTAGGCATCTGCAATCAGCGCACGTTCAGCTTCGCGAATCTTTTGAACAATGACTTGTTTTGCAATTTGCGCCGCAATACGACCGAAGTCAATTGAAGGCACTTCAAGCTCACGAATATCACCAATCGACCATTGTGCAGGATCAACATCAGAAATCGCATCTTGACATGCTGGCATTTCATGATCTTCATCCGCAACCACTTCCCATTGGCGGAAAGTGCTGTATTCGCCCGTTTTACGATCAATCTCTACACGAAGCTGAGCTTCTTCAGAGTTTGTTCCTTCGTAAAATTTCTTTTTAGTCGCAGCAACAAGCGCTTGTTCTAAGGCTTCGAAAATCGCTTCACGAGGTACACCTTTTTCATTACTAACCGTTTCAACTACGGTAAGAATTTCACGTGCCATAAGCCACCTATTCGTTCAGATTCTTATTTATTAAATGAATTAATCTTGATAGACCAAATTGGCTTTATCAATATTATTACTATCGATTTCAAGCACCTGTTGCTTTTCCACTTCGACTTGAATCATTTCAGCTTCAAGATCTACAGCAACCAATTTAGCTTGGAATTTACGACGGTTATCGACCGCACTGATCAAACGGAAAGCGATCTGTTGACCAATATATGCAGGTAATTGTTCAAGTTGGAAAAATGGACGATCCCAACCCGGAGATGACACTTCAAGTGCATATTCACCTGAAATTGGATCATGGACATCCATCATTGCGCCGACTTGCTGGGTCACGCGTACACAATCTTGTACGCCGATGCCACGGCCCTGCTCTTCTTCACCATCTTCATTGATGATGGGTTCTGCATTTTCGTCGACAGCTTTGTCGATATAAATGCGCAATAAAGAACGTTTTCCTTGAGGAAGGAATTCAATCCCCCAAAGATCAACACCACAGGCTTGCACTGCAGGAGCAATTAAGTCTTGGAGTGCTTGAGTTTTATTTGATAGCTTCATTTACTCTCGTCATTTTTGTGCGATTCAATGGCCGAAACAGACCACTACAAGCCAATACAAACTATAGTAGTAGTGGAACATGACACTTTGACTTTCACCGTATCCGGCTCACATCGACACTACACGATAGCCAATAAAAAAGGGCGTAATCGCCCCAATTATTGCACAGAAAATTAATATCCACTGTGCAAAAAGGCCCACCTTGTTGTGAGCCTCTTTTTAGAAACTTGGTAGCGGGAGCTGGATTTGAACCAACGACCTTCGGGTTATGAGCCCGACGAGCTACCAGACTGCTCCATCCCGCATCAACGTGCAAAAATTATATACAAATATGAACTATTTTTCAATCTAAATACTTCGTACTTGCTCTGATTTAGTTGCACCTAAATCAAATTGGTAGCGGGAGCTGGATTTGAACCAACGACCTTCGGGTTATGAGCCCGACGAGCTACCAGACTGCTCCATCCCGCAACAAAACGCAAAAATTATTCAATTTAATCACTTAAACTGCTTATTTTAGTTTGCATCTAAAATAAGATTGGTAGCGGGAGCTGGATTTGAACCAACGACCTTCGGGTTATGAGCCCGACGAGCTACCAGACTGCTCCATCCCGCAACAAAACGCAAAAATATTCTTAACTTAATCACTTAAGTTACTCACTTTAGTTTGCATCTAAAATAAGATTGGTAGCGGGAGCTGGATTTGAACCAACGACCTTCGGGTTATGAGCCCGACGAGCTACCAGACTGCTCCATCCCGCATCAATAGAATTCGCTGCATACACCAACTTAATCTTCTGGATTCATAAGTTGGTGCGGAAGGGGGGACTTGAACCCCCACGCCCGAAAGCACTACCACCTCAAGGTAGCGTGTCTACCAATTCCACCACCACCGCAGCTGTGACGCATTCTAGTAGCATCGCCACAAAAAAGAAAGGACTAATTCCAATTATTCGCTTGTTTTAGGTGCAGCTGGTGAAGTTTCAGTCGATTGTGCAGGTACAGAACTTGTCGTTTGCACTGACTTTAAGCTATAGGCATCTGTGGTTTGCTTTTTGGCAAACACAGCCAACGACAAACTGGTGATAAAAAACAAGGCCGTCAAGACCGCAGTCAATCGGGTCAAGAAATTACCTGAACCTGATGCACCAAATACAGTTGCAGCACCGCCACCACCAAACGAAGCACCAGCATCTGCACCTTTACCATGCTGGACCAAAATCAGCACGATCATCAACACAGCTAAGATAATATGTACTACCAGCACAAAAGTTTGCATGCTGAACTCCTAATTATTTTGTATTTGCAAATGCTTCGACAATTTTATAAAACGACGTTGCATTTAAAGATGCCCCACCGACGAGTGCACCATTGATATCTGGACAGGCCGCTAACTCTACTGCATTTTCAGCTTTTACACTACCACCATATAAAATGGCCATGTTCGCGCCATGGCTGGTAATTTGGGTGAGACCTTCACGGATTTTAGCATGCATGGTTTGCGCGTCTTCTGGTGAAGCGGTTTTTCCTGTACCAATGGCCCAAATCGGCTCGTAGGCAATCACAATATGAGGCCACTGCTCTGCCGTTACCACACTGGCTAAATCGCAAATTTGTTGTAAAACCACTACTTCTGCCTGACCAGACTCACGCTGCTCTAAACTTTCACCTACACAGTAAATGACGTTTAAACCCGCATTTAAGGAATTTTGAGCTTTCGCATTTAAAATTGCTGCACTTTCAGCAAAATATTCACGACGTTCTGAATGACCAATTAAAACATATTCAATTTGACTATCTTTGAGCAGCTCTGCGCTCACCTCACCCGTATATGCACCCATGTTGCCAAAACGCGAAACATCTTGCGCCACAGTAAAAACTGAACGTGCAGCATTCGCCAATTCAGCCTGCATTGAAGTCAAAGCCAGCGTCACAGGCGCAAGCCCAATATTACATTTTTCTTCTGCTATTTCATTCTCTTGCAAGAGCTGTTTAAATTCTTGAAGCAATTGCTTGGCATCTGCCTGCATTGGGTTCATCTTCCAATTGCCGACAACCCATGGCTTAATCGTCGAACCCGACATACAGCACCCTATTCAAAACAGTTCATTAAAACGGCCTCATTCTACACGGTATTTATTTTTCAAAGATAGTTTTCTTCTAGAATTTCTTCGGCAATCAAAATAATACGAGTGAAAATAAAGACATCTTTTTGTAAAAAAAACGTCTGCTATCACGACCAGTTCATGCTTTTAAGCGATATTAAGGTGGTGACAACACTTTCAGATATGGTATTTTTGTGCAACAAAAGTATAATTTTACGATACCAATTATAAACAATTGAGAAGTTAAGGATCTGGGGAATGTCAGTATCAAATGGTTTGCCTAAGTTCACAGGCTTCATTCGACGCTTAGTCGAAGACGGACGCATGACTGCTGAAAATATGCAGCAGGCAATGCTCTCTGCAAAAAAAGCTCAGCAAGACATCGTTCCTTATCTAATTGAAAATCATAAACTCTCCCCACAAATGATCGCTGAAACGATTTCTTTAGAGTTTGGAGAGCCTGTTTTTGACTTAAGTGTCTATGATTCTGTACAAATTCTACGGGATCTGGTCGAAGATAAACTCATCACCAAGCATCGTGTGTTGCCGATTTACTGTCGTGGCAATATCCTCTATATCGCCACCAGCAATCCAACCAACATGGATGCAATGGACGCGATTCGCTTCAATTCCAAAATGAACATTGAAGCGATTATTGTTGAACATCCTCAGCTTGAAAAACTGATCGAACAAAATTTTGCGCAAGCCGATAGCTTTGAATTTTCTGATGAAGATATTGATTTAGACTTAGAGCAAGACCCTCAGAACTCCAATGACGAACAAGATGACTCACCTCAAGGCGATGAAGCACCGATTGTCAAATACATCAATAAATTACTGATCGATGCGATTCGTATGGGCGCATCAGACTTACACTTTGAACCGTATGAGAAATCTTACCGTGTTCGTTACCGTGTAGATGGGGTTCTGCGTCATATTGCCAGTCCGCCACTACAACTGGCGACTCGTCTTGCTTCACGTTTAAAAGTTATGTCACAAATGGACATTTCTGAAAAACGGGTTCCACAAGATGGCAGGATTAAATTAAAGCTGTCAAAAAGTAAAGCCATCGACTTTCGTGTCAACTCACTTCCAACCTTGTTTGGCGAAAAACTGGTTCTGCGTATTCTCGATCCATCTAGTGCTATGCTGGGGATTGATGCTTTAGGTTATGAACCAGATCAAAAAGACCTATTTATGCAGGCTTTAGACAAACCTCAAGGCATGTTGCTAATTACTGGCCCGACAGGTTCAGGTAAAACGGTATCTCTATATACAGGTCTGAATATTCTAAATAAAGAAGACACCAATATCTCAACTGCGGAAGATCCTGTTGAGATTAACTTAGAAGGCATTAATCAGGTCAATGTGAACAATAAAGTCGGCCTCACCTTCTCTGCTGCGCTGAAGTCCTTCTTACGTCAGGATCCTGATATTGTAATGGTGGGTGAGATTCGTGACCTTGAAACGGCTGAAATCGCGATTAAAGCCGCGCAAACAGGTCACATGGTCATGTCGACACTCCACACCAATAGTGCACCTGAAACCCTGACCCGCTTACGCAATATGGGGGTTCCATCTTTTAACATTGCGACATCGGTCAATTTGGTAATTGCACAACGCTTAGCGCGCCGTTTATGTAGTCAATGCAAAGCCGCTGTCTATATTCCTGAACAGAGCTTGCTCGAAATGGGCTTTACTTCCACAGATATCAAAGATCCAGACTTCAAAGTTTATCAACCGGTGGGGTGTGCTGAGTGCCGTGAAGGCTATAAAGGACGTGTTGGTATTTATGAAGTTATGAAAGTCACGCCAGAAATTTCAAAAATTATTATGGAAGATGGCAATGCCTTACAGATTGCTGAAGCATCTGCAAAATTAGGATTTAACAATTTACGTCGTTCAGGTTTACTCAAGGTTATGCAGGGGGTCACTTCCTTACAAGAAGTGAATCGTGTAACCAGCGAATAGTTGAAATATTGAAAGAATAAGGATAAATGCATGGCTGTCAAAAAAGCACAGATGATGCCAACCTTCAATTATGAAGGGATTGATCGTAAAGGGGCAAAAATTAAAGGGGAATTGCCTGCACGTAATCTTGCCCTCGCCAAAGTTACTTTGCGCAAACAAGGGATTACCATCAAGAGTATTCGAGAAAAGAAAAAGAATATTCTTGAAGGCATAATGAAGAAAAAAGTGACGACACTCGACATCACGATTTTCACCCGACAGCTCGCAACCATGATGAAAGCGGGTGTGCCGCTGGTACAAGGTTTTGAAATTGTGGCTGAAGGCCTAGAAAACCCATCTATGCGTGAAGTCGTACTTGGCATTAAAGGTGAGGTTGAGGGTGGTAATACCTTTGCTGGAGCACTCAAAAAATATCCGCAATATTTCGACAACTTATTCTGTTCATTAGTTGAATCAGGCGAACAATCGGGTGCACTTGAGACCATGCTGGACCGCGTAGCGGTCTATAAAGAAAAAAGTGAATTGTTAAAGCAAAAAATTAAAAAAGCCATGAAATACCCAGCAACAGTGGTTGTGGTTGCTGTAATCGTGACTATTATTTTGATGGTCAAAGTTGTCCCTGTTTTCCAAGATCTATTCAGCTCCTTTGGTGCGGATTTACCTGCATTCACTAAAATGGTGGTAAATATGTCTGAATGGATGCAGAAATACTGGTTCATTTTGATTATTGTCGTTGGTGTTGTGATTACCGCTTTACTCGAAACCAAAAAGCGTAGTAAAAAGTTTCGTGACATGCTGGATAAAGCTGCGCTGAAAGCCCCGATTTTTGGTGATTTAGTCTATAAAGCGATTATCGCGCGCTATAGCCGCACCCTCTCTACAACTTTTGCGGCAGGTGTACCCTTAATTGATGCTCTCGAATCTACCGCGGGTGCAACCAACAATGTGGTCTATGAAGAAGCTGTGATGAAGATCCGTGAAGATGTCGCAACAGGGCAACAACTTCAATTCGCGATGCGTGCCACCAATAAATTCCCATCGATGGCAGTACAAATGGTAGCCATAGGTGAGGAATCTGGTGCGCTCGATGCCATGTTGGATAAAGTTGCCACTCACTATGAAAACGAAGTCGATAATGCGGTGGATGGCTTAACGGCAATGATGGAGCCTCTCATCATGGCAGTCTTGGGTGTACTTGTGGGTGGCCTAGTAATTGCCATGTATTTACCAATCTTCCAAATGGGTTCTGTGGTTTAATGCAAGAAATAATTTCCTATCTTATCAATACTCCAATGGCGCTTTATTTCGCCGTTGGAGTTTTTAGTTTGTGCATTGGTAGTTTCCTGAATGTAGTGATCTATCGCACGCCAAAAATAATGGAACAAGAATGGCGCACCGACTGCCAACTTCTGCTTCATCCTGAACAGCCTATTATTGATGAAACGAAACTCTCGTTGAGCAAGCCTGCCTCGACCTGCCCCAAATGCAAAAGTGCCATACGCTGGTATCAAAATGTCCCTGTAATTAGCTGGTTACTGCTACGAGGAAAGTGTGGCACTTGCCATAATCCGATCAGCATTCGCTACCCTGCGATTGAACTCCTGACCGCCATTTGTGCTTTGGCCGTGGTTGCTGTCTTTGGCCCAACAATCCAAATGTTGTTTGGTCTCGTACTCACTTATATTTTAATCGCCTTAACCTTTATTGATTTTGACACTCAACTTTTACCTGATCGCTATACCCTCACCCTTGCAGGTCTAGGTTTAGGAGTCAATAGTTATGCGATTTACACCACGCCAACAGCGGCCATTTGGGGCTATATCATTGGCTTTTTATGCTTATGGATCGTGTACTATCTGTTTAAGCTCATCACAGGTAAGGAAGGTATGGGTTATGGCGACTTTAAGTTACTTGCTGCTTTAGGCGCATGGATGGGCCCTTTGCTGCTGCCGCTGATTGTGCTACTTTCCTCTTTCGTAGGTGCCATTATCGGCATCATTCTGCTCAAAGTGCGCAAAGAAAATCAGCCTTTTGCTTTTGGCCCGTATATTGCCATCGCAGGATGGATTGCCTTTTTGTGGGGTGAGCAAATTATGAAAATATATTTAGGCAATTAAAATAATATGTCATTTATTTTAGGTCTGACAGGCGGGATTGGCAGTGGAAAATCTGCCGCAAGCCACTGGTTTGAACAACAAGGCATTCAAGTGGTCGATGCCGATGTCGTTGCTCGAGAGATTGTTGCAGTGGGGCAGCCTGCACTTCAGCAAATTCGAAGCAGCTTCGGTGAGTGGGCCTTACTGGATAATGGCGAACTGAATCGACGCGCTTTACGTGAACACATTTTTCAAGACCCGTCTGCCCGTAAGCAATTGGAAAAGATCACCCACCCTGCAATTCGTCAGTCCATCATGCAACAATTACAAGCTGCGACCAGCCCTTATGCAATTTTGGTTTCACCGCTACTTTTTGAAACTAATCAGCATGAACTGACGCAACATACGCTTTTGATCGATGCTTCAACTGATATCCAAATTCTCCGCGCTTCACAGCGCGACCATCAAACCATTGAGCAAATTCAAACCATCATTAAAACGCAAATGTCCCGTGAACAAAAACAAGCGTTAGCCGATGATATTGTGGTAAATGATGGGCACTTGGAACACTTATACGCACAACTCAGGCCTTTGCATTTAAAGTATTTAGCCCATTCAGAAGTCTAAAAAAAGCAGTCGATTATGACTGCTTTTTTTGTTGTACGAGTTGGGCTTTCAAACTGTCCTGCCGTATCCAACGCCATGGCTGCAAGGCCCCGATCCCCATTCCCAGAAGACCACATAAAATCGCAACACTCAAAGGCTCATTGAGCAAAGGAACCGCAATAATCGCAGCAATAAAAGGCGCCAACGTCACAATACTGCCTGTTTTAAATGCCCCCAAACGCTTAATGGCTTCCACATAAGTGAGTGTCGCCACGATGACTACGAACACACCATGAAATACCACCTGAGCAATCAATTGCACAGGTTGCACATGCGCTATGGTTTTGGGGAGGAATAAAACATAAATCGGCACAAAAACAATCGCAGCCCAAATCGCAACACCTGCCATGGAGTGCCATGCCGATAGTTTCCATTGTCTCAATAAAACGGTAAATGTTCCCCACAGCACGGCACTGAGGAAAAACAAGCCATCACCTAAACTAAAGGCGATACCTGTTTCTTGATACATCAGCCCACTCATGGCCGCCATTGCCAGCAACATAATACTGAGGCTGAGCCAAGTATGCCGATCAAATGGTTGTCGAAATAAAAGATAAGCTGCGACAGCCGTGCAAAGCGGAATACAGCCATTCAGAAAGATTGCAGCATGTGCCGCAGGCACATAATGAAAAGCGCTATAAGCGGTGATGCAGTAGCACACCCCTCCAATCATCGCCAAAATAAAAGGCTCTTTCTTCCACAAAAAGGCGGTATCTTTTTTATAGATCAAGATTGGCATTAAGATGCAAAACGCCAACAGAAAACGTAAGGCGGTAATATCCCACGCACCAATACCCCAATTGGCACTGAGCCGCGCCGTTAAGGTAAATCCCCCCCAAATACACATGGTGATGGCAATAAAGATATAGCCTTGTTTTTGAGGGGTCATCATTGGGCTTACATTGAATCAGGAATTAAAAAATCTTAGACATTACGTTGACGGCATGCTTCATACAAAGCCATACCCGTTGCTACACTGACATTCAAACTTTGTAGATTTCCTGCCATCGGAATATAAACCGTTTGATCGCATTGAGACTGGGTAATGGGACGCAGACCAGTATCTTCAGCACCCATCACCACACATACAGCCGTTCCAGTAAAATCGAACTGTTGTAGCGGCAAGGCTTTTTCATCCAACATGGTACCGACCACACGCACATTAAACTCATCTTTAATTTGCGCTAAAGTCCGAGCCAAATTGGTCACTTGGATAAATTTAACTTTTTCAGCACCACCTGCCGCGACTTTGCGCGCGGTCGGGGTCAAACTTGCAGAACGATCACGAGGCACAATCACGGCCTCAACGCCCATTGCAGCCGCGGTACGGATACATGCGCCGAGGTTATGCGGATCGGTGACTTGGTCTAAACCCAGCAATAAACAATTTGGCGATTGCTTCAGTAAGGCTTCTAAATCTTTTTCATTAAAAACTGGATTAGGACGGACCGCAGCCACAACCCCTTGGTGAAATGGCAAGCCCGCCATTTTTTCTAATCGATCACGACCGGTTTGTTGTACGCTAATACCAAACGGTTCAGCCAACTCAAGTACACGCTTTAAACGCTGGTCATCACGCCCTTTTAAGGTAAAAAGTGTCAGTACACGTTCAGGTTCAAGTTCCAACAATGACTCCACCGAATGAACGCCATAGAAATATTCAGGTTTAGCCATGTAGGACCTCTAAAAGATAAATGACCATCGACACGATGTGCCAAAAATAAAAATCCTGTAAAGCTGACTTTACAGGATTGCTGTGCAACGGATAGTTTAACCGATTTCGCTCGAAATTACTTGGCGAGTATCGGTTGAAAGCTTAGCCTTCTAAATGGCACACGTAGTCCAATACGTCGTCGGTTTCAATTTTAAAACGACTATTGCCAGGCACATAAAAAGACTGACCTGCGCGGAACAATTCGCTCTCTTCGCTGTCAGCAATTTGTACACGGCATTCGCCTGAAATAATTTCCATACGCTCTGCTACATGTGTTTCAAACGTCAAAGCTTGCTCTGTCGGAAGAATAACCCCTAACGTTTTTTTGGTGCCATCTTCAAATTGCACAGTATGACTGATGCATAAACCGCCAAAATAAACATTGGATTTTTTAATGACAGAGACATGGTCGAACTGAGTTGACATGCGTACACTCCAGATAATGCGCATTTATATTCGTATTGATTCGCTAGTTTAAAGATGTGCGATTAACTAATCAATCGATGTTTTATTCCCCTCAATCAATATTTTGTTAAAGTCCGACCATCGTACAATTGCCTCAATTTCCAGCCCATTTTGGCGTGTTTTTTGCCGATGCGATCCGTTCGCTGAGTCGTTCTCTTTCTGTATACATCGCATACCCACTTGTTGTGCTGTGTTTGCTATAACAGTCGGATTTAAAAAAATCTGCTAGGTCGACTTTCAGATTCACGCTAAAATAAGCCGACTTTGCACAAAACGAATAGCGTTGCCGTCTTGTCGGCTGAATAAAACTTCACTATCTTAAACTAAAACTTTTCGCAGCTCGGATGCGTTTATGCTGACACATTTAACTTTAATTAATTTTGCTTTAGCCGATCACTTAGCACTTGATATCGATCAAGGTTTTAATGTCCTGACTGGGGAAACAGGTGCAGGCAAATCATTATTGCTAGATGCACTGTCCGCCTGTCTGGGAGAACGTACCGACACCAACTATGTCCGTTTCGGTTCAGATAAAGCCGATGTCACGGCTATTTTCAGCTATCAAGAGCACAGCCCTGAAGCCACTTGGTTAAAGGCACATGAGTTAGATGATGAGTCAGGAGAAATTCATCTAAGACGTGTGATCTTTGCCACTGGCCGTAGCAAAGCATGGATTAATGGTCGTCCAAGCAGCTTAGCTGAATTGAAAGAAATCGGGCGCTTGCTGGTACAGCTGTATAGTCAACACAGTCAGCAACAGCTATTAGAACCGCCTTATCCAAGACGCTGGTTAGACCTCTATCATAACTTCTACCCAGAAGCGCAAGCTGTGCGTGAAGCCTATAATACATGGCAAAAAGACATTCGTCAGCACCAAGCCGCATTGGATGCTCAAGCCACGCGTAAGCAACGTATGGATACTTTGAGTTTACAATTAGAAGAACTCGAAGATGTGGTGCAAATCGACTATAAAGAGATTGAACAAGAGTTCGACCGCCTGTCTCATCATGAAAACATTATGCAGGACTGTAGTTATGCCGTTACGGCCTTAGATGATGCTGAACAAAATATTAATCAAGAAATTTCCAGTATTATTCGCCGCTTAGAGTCACATGCAGGACGCAGTGAACAATTGGCCGAGATTCATACGTCTTTGCTGAATGCACAAAGTGAGCTTGACGATGCCACAGCCAATCTCCGTCAGTTTATTGACCGTCAAAGTTATGACCCAGAACGTATGGAAGAGTTGAACACCCAGCTTGAGATGTTCCACCGTTTTGCCCGTAAGTACCGCACGCAGCCAGAACACTTAAAACAAGAACATGAACAATGGCAATCTGAACTGGCACAGCTCCATTTATTAGAAGATCCAGAAACACTTGCCGAGCAAGTTGAAGTCTCGCATCAGGACCTGTTAAATAAAGCCCAGCACCTCGACCAAATTCGTCGCGATGCAGCCGCACCATTGGCAAAACATTTAACCGAACAGGTCAAACAATTGGCCCTACCTGAAGCACACTTTGAGTTCAAATTTGAGCCGATGGAGCAGGTCTCTAGTGAAGGCCTAAGTTTTATCCAATTACTGTTCACCGCCAACAAAGGTATCCCACCGCAACCTTTGGCCAAAGTTGCCTCAGGGGGTGAGTTGTCACGTATCGCGTTGGTAATGCAAGTGATGAATGCTGAAAAAACCGAAGCTGAAGTTTTAGTCTTCGATGAAATTGACGTCGGTATTAGTGGAGGCACAGCCGAAATTGTCGGTCGTCTCTTGGCCGACTTGGGTTCGCATGTGCAAATTCTGTGTATTACCCACCAAGCTCAAGTTGCAGCACAGTCTGACCAGCACTTGTTGGTGAAAAAACGTCAGACCGACCCTGCCAGCAGTACCATTCTAGACTTAGAAGAAAATGAGCGTATCGATGAGCTCGCACGCATGACAGGTGGCGTTGAAATCAATGACACCACGCTGCAACATGCCAAGCAATTACGTCAGTTGAAGTTTCAATCTGCCTAATTTATGTAGACTGGATCACAAAAAAAGATTTGGAGAAAGTGCATTAGTCTAGTAACGTGGTAGATAACAACATTTGACTAGAAGCATTTTAATTTCAAGGAGAAGCCTTTAGGTGAGCAAACAATATCTGACGCATCGATGTCTCATTGCCCCACCCGATATGGCAGATGAAGTCTTTGCCCATACCGTGATTTATTTGGCCCGACACGATGAGGAAGGTGCTCAAGGCATCATCATCAACCGCCCTTCAGGACTTTCAGTCAAAGAACTGCTCAATGATCTTGAAATTGAAGCCGATCACGTACGACCACACGATGTTCTCCAAGGCGGGCCTTTGCGTCCAGAAGCTGGCTTTGTCTTACATACGGGCCAGCCGACATGGCACTCTTCCATTGCGGTGGGCGAAAATATCTGTATCACCACATCTAAAGATATTTTAGATGCGATTGCACATAATGAAGGTGTAGGTCGCTATCAAATTGCTTTGGGCTATACCAGTTGGACCAAAAACCAATTGGAAGATGAGCTATCTCGTGGTGATTGGTTAGTCTGCGATGCTGATATGGATTTGATTTTTAATATTCCTTATGACGACCGTTGGGACGCAGCCTATAAAAAGCTCGGGCTGGACCGAACCTGGTTGTCTTCTGAGATTGGACATGCCTGATTTAAACACGCCCCAAATGATTATGGCATTTGACTTCGGTACACAAAAAATGGGCATGGCAGTCGGTCAAGCATTGATTGAAAGTGCAACACCTTTGGCTTTATTTCCAATGAAAGATGGCATCCCCAACTGGGATGAACTGCATAAAATTATTAACCAATATCAGCCCAATGTATTTTTAGTCGGTTTACCGCTGAATATGGATGATAGTGAGTCAGAATTATCTGCTCGAGCACGTAAGTTCGCACGTCGTTTACGTCATCAAACCAATATTGAAACATGGATGGTAGATGAACGCTTAAGTACTCGTGCAGCCCGTGATGAGCTGAGCCATTACCATGCGCAAGGCCGAGGTAAAAAACTTTCTGCTGATAGCCTTGCCGCAACATTGTTTATTGAAAGCTGGTATCGCGATCCTGAAGGTCTTACGCCTTAAGTAAGACTTTCTTAAAATAGATGACATGGGTTTTATGACTGGAGTCGTATCTCAACATTAAATAGCGTTCAAAAAAAAGCATCCTCATTGGATGCTTTTTTTTGAAATGAACAGAGGTCAATTTAGTGCTGTGACTCGGTAATATGTACTGTCACGGTTCGCCCCGCGACAAATGCCAATTCATTTTTCGGAATATCATCCAGTGCAATTTTCACAGGAACGCGCTGCGCTAAACGCACCCAACTAAAGGTTGGGTTTACATTGGCCAACAAACCTGTACTTGTAGTTCGTTCACGATCTTCAATGCCTGAAGCAATCCCCTGCACATGTCCTTTCAATATGTTTGAGTCCCCCATCAACTGTACAGTAGCGGGCGCACCCAAATATATTTTATTTAACTTGGTTTCTTCAAAATAACCGACCACATAAAGCTGTGAGCGATCTAATAATGCCGCTACCGCCTGCCCCACTTTGACATAATTTCCTGCTTTCATCTCAAAATTAGACAGTGTGCCATCGGCTGGTGCCACCACTTCGGAACGGTTCAAGTTTAATTCAGCCAAATGTAAATTACTGGTAGCTACATCGATTAACGCCTGTTGCTGCGCAATATTGGCTTTGGCCTGCTGAATCGCCGCTTGCATTTGTTCATGTTCGGCATGCGATTGATCTCGTACGGCAAACATCTGATCTTGTTCTTGCTTTGAAATAGCACCATCCATCAAATTTGCATAGCGTTCTGCATTTTTATCGGCCAAGTGACTATTGGCTTGTGATTTGGTCAAATTGGCTTTGCTTTGAAACAGCTCAGCTTCGGCAGCAGCCAAACTGGCTTTAGCTTTAGCCAAGTCTGATTTGGCTTGTTCCACATCAAGTGCCTGACGCGCCACATCAATTTTAAACAGCACCTGACCTTGTTTAACACTTTGATTATCATGCACTAAAACTTCTGTGACTAAGCCCGATACATCGGAAGACACTTGAATCACATCGCCACGAACCCGCCCATCACGTGTCCACGGTTCAGCATTATAATAATGCCAAAGATGCACGAGCACCGCGATCGCAATACCCGCAATCAGTACTAAAGTGATGGGACGGCTCAGTTTACGCCAATCAAAGGATGCCATTTCTTTTACCTCATTCATTTCAATCAGATGTGCGCTTAGGCAAAGCTCACGATAAAACCCCAATGGACCATGCCAAGCACTGTAATGTAGAGGCATAAATAAAAAATACTGGGTAAAAAAATCCAGCCTTTGTCGACCCAAGGATCGGTCACCCGCATGAGTAACTTTAATACGATGTAGGCCAATACCGCCTGAATGGCCAAAACTGGCACATACACACCATAGATATTAAGTTCACCCATCGTTATGCTCCCATCAAACTGACTTGAGACATTTCGTCCCATGTCGCATGACAGAGACTGCTTTGAATATTATTCAGTGAAACTTGTAAACGCCGAGCAATGCTTAGGTCTTGCAGCTGTATAAGCTCGGCCTGAATGATCTGAATTTTGTCCAAAATATGTTTTCTGACCTGTAGGTCGCTATGGTCTAATTCTTTCGCGTGAAAATAAGCATCCATTTGGCTTTGTAGTTCTTGTAGATGTAGCGTGATCAAGGCCTGCACAGGCATTTTTTCAATCAGTTCTTGCACCCGAGTTAAATCAATCACCGCACTGGATTCAATCAGGGCCAAATTAATTTTTTGCTTCAAACGATCGGACTGTACCAACTTGGTATTCAGTACGCCTATCCGATCCAACATACTGCGCAAATGCACTCTAAATTCCACCCCATAAGGTAGATAAAGCGCTTGTCGTATCGCTTTATAATGTAAAGACAGGATTCGCTTGGCTGTAATGTCCGGCGACATCGCACGCACCAAGTGAATCACATAGACAGAAATGATGGGGCCAAGCACCGTCCCAATCGATGCATCAAAAAACATCACTTGGTCAAGGTGATAACGGTTTTGCAGATTTAAGCCCATGACCACACCCATTATCAAAGGTAGCGCCAAACCTGTGAGCGGCGGATGTAAAAACAGCATCAGACAGTACATACAAAAAGGGGCCAACACCACAGCCAACATCCAAAAAGCGCTGATGTGTGGGAAGATGCCATAAGCATAAATAAAGACAATAATCGCCGCATACAGACTGGCACGGATAAAGATTTTTAAGGCAGGAACAGGATTGTCCATACTGGTCAGAATACAGGCACAAATAGCGGCCATCTCTGCCATCATAAAACCGGCTTTCCAACCACTGATAATCCAAAAACCAGTCGCCACAAGCACCACAATAAAAGCTGAAATGCCGCCACGCACGGCTACGCCATGATCTCGATGTAAGTTGGGATAGTTTGTACTAATTGGGGTCACTATTGCGGGTAAGCTGTCATCCCCCTGTTGGATACGCTGCCAAATCAACCTAATGGCGCGTATATTTTGGGTGAAATGACGCACATCCATTTTTAAACTGACCAACATGACTTGCTGCTGTGGCAAGGCACTGTCAAACACGGCTTGAAAACTCGACTCAAACTGCTCAGGTAGCTGGTTTAAGTCCTGCTCTAAAATGACCTGATCACTTTGTAAAAATTTTACAATCTGTACATGCGCCTTTTCTAAAGCTGGTCGGTAGCGTGAGTCAATGTGATCTAACTGCTGAATTCGCTCGGCCATGGCCACCAAGTTTGTCACCAACATACTGAGTTGATGCAGCATTTCTTGGAGCGGTTTGGTCATGCCCTGCAAGGTTGATTTTTCATAGCTCAAGTGCACGGCCATCACATGAATATCGGCAATATCCCGCGTGATATGACTAAGCGTAGTGCTGTAATTAATGGCCTTAACATCATCTGTCAGGATCTGATCAAAAACCGCTCGAGTGTCTTGAAAAGTCTGTGAAACACGGGTTTTGACTACGGGACCAATATGCATGGGAAACAGTACCGCATTCACCACTGCACTACACAGCACTCCCACCGTGATTTCAATGCAGCGACCAATCGCCATATCAAACATGGAAGTGGTTTCAATGTTATAGACAATGTTGTAGCAAATAATGACCGTGGTATAGCCCGCCAACATAAAAATATAGCTACGCGGCGTCCGATCCAACAATGAAAAATAGAGACAAAACCCGACCCATGTGGCTAAAAATAATGTGAACAATTCAGGCGTGTTGATAAGGTTTGGCGTGACTGCAATCGAAACAATCGCTCCCAGCAACGTTCCCAACACTCGATAAAGACTTTTTGAGGAAGTCATTCCTGCATATGGGTTTGCGATAACGAAGACCGTTCCAATCGCCCAAATGGGATAAGCCAAATCTAATGAAAATGCGACATAAAGTGAAAGCATGCCTGCCAAAAAGGTTTTCGTCGCAAAAATCCAGTCCAATTTATTTGGGCGGAATGCGAGTAACTGTTTGGTGAGGAACATAAATTCATCTCTAAATGCGCTGAATGACAACATTTAAACAACTCTTCAACACAGCATTGCTCAGACAAACAGCATCACTTCGTCCTCACCTCATGCGAAGACGGATGAAAAAATAATTCAATAAATGAAGTCTTTTACAGACATGGTCAAAGACAGCGCCATGTTGAAAGGAAAGAAAATAGCTCAATAAATAACAAAATCATTATTCATTAAAAGACATTTATAATGATAATTTTTCCAAAAATATGGATTTTTGTCAATTAAAATATCTTAATATGATAATTTACATGTTTTTAAGATCATATTTCACCCCTTTTATTGCGTTACAAATGCTGATAAAAGTCCACGAAAGCCATGCGCTCAGAACGAAAGCCATGTCGAGTCTAGGGTTTTTGTTATATAGTAACTGTCGTTCAAATGGCTTTTATTTTGACTAAGTAGGTTCTTATGGCACTTTCAAGTTTCGGTAAAATTCTCACTGTCTTAGACCTCTTTTCTGTGTCACGCCCGATTATCAATGTCGATATCATCAGTGCCGAACTGGGGCTATCACAGCCCACCAGTTATCGTTATTTAAAGGAATTGGTATCCGCAGGACTTTTACAGCGCTTAAGTGGAACCAGTGGTGACTATACTTTAGGCTCTCAAATTGCTGTTTTGGACTATATCTCTCGAACGACAGACCCACTCTTACAAATCAGCATTCCTTTTATGCAAGACATCGTTGAGCGAACGGAGTTTTGCTGTATCCTCACCCAGCTCAACGCAGAGCACTGTATTGACCTATATGGTGAAGTCTTTAAAGACCTTGAGTTATTTTCTTATGGGCGTGGTTGCCCACGTCCCGTATATTTAGGTTCATCGCCTAAAGTGGTGATTTCACAGCTCAGCAAAGCTAAAATTATTGAATATTATCAAAAATTTTCGGCTCAGCTGGCCGAAGTCAATTTTGCTGCGAGCCAAGATGAATTTTTACAGAAAATGAAAGCCATTAAGAAACAGGGCTATTATTTTTCCAATGGCGAGTTTGACCCCAACCTAGCCAGTCTGTCTGTACCAGTCAAATTTTCACCCAAAGATACACCGTTGGCACTGACCTTATTGGCTTCGAAAAACCGGTTTGAATTTGTGGATCTGAAAAAAATGGTTGAAATATTAAGACATAGCGCCTTACAGATCGAACAGAAATGCCATCTATTGCATAATATTGAAGCTTAATTTTACTTAGCGTTGAAGCATTGGATAGAAATAGCGAAAGGTTAAATTCAGACGCGGCTCAGTGATTTTGCTGGATTTCATCAAAGCATGTTTCCAGTAGCGCTGGGTCTGTCCACGCATCACGATCAATTGCCCGCTGTGCAACATCAGCCCGACTTTTTCCTGTTTAAACTTGTGCTTAAAGCAAAACTTACGGGTTGCGCCAAAACTGAGTGAGGCAATCACCACATTTTCTTGCTGCGGTGAACGTAGTGAAGGCTCATCATCACTATGCCAGCCGACGGCTTGGCTGCCATTTTCATATAAATTAGCTAGGCATGAGTTAAATGGATGTCCCACCAATTGCTCAATATGTTGTTTTAAACGAAACAAAGCTGGATTCCATAACCGTGCTTGCTTGGCACTGCCCGAATAGTGATATTCATACTCGGCATCGCCATACCACACCACTTTTCGCTCCGTGACATAACGTTTGCCATACAGTACGACCTCGTCAGGTTGCCATGCCAAATGTGCTAAAAAATAATCCAAATATTTCGCACTTTGCTCTGCCGTTAAAATCAAGCCCAAGTCCTGCACCTGCCCATCGAATGGGAGCAAGTTTGCTTGCGGTTCAGGACTAAACAGATCTAAGGTCATGACTTTTCCTCCTCTGCAAACAGTTTAACTGAATTTAGAACGACACAAATCAAAACAAAGTCACAGCTTGTCGCCTAGCTTCCTTATGCATACACTCATGTGAACTTTCACAATAAAAAGAAGCATGTATGAACCTTTGGCAGTTGTTTCAAAAGCTTCGCCCCTTTGTCCGCCCCTATCGGATATTGGTAGTTGCGACCTTGATCCTGACGCTGATAGGTTCCTTCACTGCTCAGGTCAATGCTCTGACTTTGCAATATGCCGTCGACAGTATCAACCGTCTGGTCGAACAAGGCCAAGGACTGACCGAAGGCCTACACATTTTGATCACCATTTCTGTGATTTTACTCAGTAAAGAAATCATCAGTGCCTTGGTGCAGTTTGGTCAAAAGTTTTATGGGGAAAAGCTCCGCATTCTAGTATCACAAGACTTGGCGCAAAGTATTATCGAAAAATTCCTCAACTACCGTTTGGCTTTTTTTAATGCCGATCAAAACCAAGCGGGTAAGCTACAAACGCGAATTGACCGTGGCATTGGTTCACTGACCCGTCTGGTACAAATCTTTTTTATCGATATTTTGCCACTTTTTAGCAGTGCCATTGTGGCACTGGGGCTGATGTACTATGCCAACTTCTACGTCGGTTTGGTGGCGACCAGTATTATCCCAATTTACTTTTGGCTGACATTCCAACAAGCTAAGAAACTCGGCGGATGGCGGCGCAACCTGCGTGATGGCCGTGAAAAAAAGAGCCAAGGCATTCTCAGTATTATCCAGTCGATTAGCGTGATTAAGTCCTTTAACCGAGAGTCTATTGAGTCGACCAAACAACTGAAACTGCAAAAAGCACTGACCGATAATCAGATGCAAACGCGCCAACTCAGCTTTTTATTTGATGGCTTAAAGACCTTTATTGAACAAATCGGGATTGTGCTGATTATCATCCTCACAGCGTACTTTGTACTCGATGGAGAAATGAGCATTGGCATGATCATGTTTCATATTTTGCTGTTCAATAATGTCTCCGCACCCATTCGTTCATTGCACCGTATTTATGATGAAGTGAATGATGCGATGATTTACGCGGAAAGTTTTTTTAAAATTTTAGAAGCAGATGATGAAATCGAGCAAAGTGGTGCACTCAAACCCCAAATTCAGGGAAAATTCAGCCTAAAGAGTGTCGATTTTTTATACCCCAATGGTCATCATGCGCTTAAGCAAGTCAACATGGAAATTCGACCCAACAAAATCACGGCCTTGGTCGGTTTATCCGGTGCAGGAAAATCCACTTTAATTAGCCTATTAGATAAATTTTATCAGCCAGATACAGGAAAAATTGAGCTTGATGGAATTGATTTACAAGACATCGACACCGCCTATTTACGCGAGCACATTGGCCTCGTCTTACAGAAAAATCACATTTTCCAAGGCAGTATTTTAGACAATATTCGCTATGGAAAAATCAATGCCACAGATGATGAAGTCTATGCTGCCGCAGAAAAAGCCTCTATTCATGAACAAATTTTGCAGCTCCCCGCAGCTTACCAATCCGATGCACTGATGCTCTCAGGCGGGCAACAACAGCGTATTGCACTGGCACGCATGTTCCTCAAAAATCCACCAATTATTTTTCTCGATGAACCAACCGCCAGCCTCGATGCCATTGCTAGCGAGCAAATTAAACAGAGCCTCGATGAGATCAAACAAGGGCGAACGGTGATTATTATTTCACATAGTTTGTCACAAATTATCGATGCCGATTATACCTATGTCATGAAGGAAGGCTGTATTGCTGAACATGGAGAACATGAAGCGCTGTACCGTCAGGATGGGGTCTATAAGGAAATTTTCGATGCCATGGCCAAGAGTCTAAATATTGAAAAAATTGCCAAGACTTTTGAAGATGATACTGAGGAAGAAACGCATAGCTAATGAATCTCAGGTACAAAAAAAGCTCCCGCAGGAGCTTCTTAAAAATCTAACAATCAAGGCTGTTTTAAGTATGGCCAAGCCGCTTTGAGGTAAATAAACATCGACCATAAAGTCAAAATTACTGCGGTATACAACAATGCATAAGCCAACATTTCAAGCGGCTGCCAATTCAGTAAGAACACGGTAATTGCAATCATTTGAAAAGCAGTTTTATATTTCCCGACCGTAGACACGGCTACATTAGTACGTGCACCCAATTCTGCCATCCATTCACGCAGTGCTGACACCGTAATTTCACGGGAAATAATCACAATCGCCGCAAATGCCATCGAAATTTCTGGTTTCCACTGCACCAACACGATCAGTGCTGCTGCCACCATCAATTTATCCGCAACAGGGTCTAAGAAACGCCCAAATGCAGAGGTCTGATTTAAAGTCCGCGCCAAATAACCATCGAACCAATCTGTCACCGCTGCAACGACAAAAATAGACGTCAACAAAATATGACGAGACATACTTACCGCTTGTTCAGCGATACCCATTACAGGGGGCCAATAGGCCACCAACAAAAAGACCGGAATTAAGGCAATACGCGCCAAGGTCAAGATATTAGGAATATTCAGGATGCGACCTGTAGTCATAAACACCGCCCGTTGTTTCCCTCATGTACGATGAAAATGCACACTTTTTTGAGGTTTAATCCATCGTTAATAGCGCCCACTTTATACGAATTGACCTAAGGTGTCACTAGGCAAACACGGTAACTGTTTGACGCGAAATTGCAATTAAACGATTCTGATCATCCCACAAATAGGCGGCTTCGGTGGAATATCCATCCGCAGCATATTGCGTTTCAACGTGGTATTTCATCCAATCGTGTAACTGATTTTTCAGCGGATGCACATAGGTCAAATGCCATGTTAGCGAACTGGCAGGTGCCATACTTTTAAACATCGGTAGCACCCCTGGTGGCCAAATGTCCATCGACACCATGAGGTCGGCTACGGTCATGTCTCGATTTTCATGTAAGTCTGGATTAAAGCGATACCAGCCAGAAAAGTCAGGCTTTGGGCTGGCTGTACATGGATACTGCCCTGTCACCCAAACCATATCCAGCTGCTTAAAACACTCAGGTGCAAGCGGGTGATGCGGCGCTGTTGTAAGACCATCAACCGATGGAAACGCGGGTGCTACAGGTTCTTGATGCACATGGATACTCGATTCACGCTGTGTCCCGAAGCTTGCCACCAAAATACTTTGAACTGCATCATCCTGCCATAAACGTACTTCCAAGGTGGTAACCGATTTGCCTTGACGGAGAATCTCGCTGGTTAAACGAACTTTGGCTTGTTGTACTGGGCCAACAAAAGTCACGCTACAACTGAGTAAATGCTTCGTGTCATCGGCAAGAGTCAACAATGCTTTTTGCATCATTAAACCTGCGACCAGTCCCCCATAAATCGTGCGTCCTTGTAACCAACCTGTAGGAATATCAATCCATTCTTGTTCTGATAAAGCCTGATAACTGTGTTGAAGTGACATGTGGCATCCTTGTTTTAAATTCCGTCCATATCTTTACAACACAATTCAACCAATGTGAATGATCAATGACCCATGCGTCAATGAGCACTTTTGCAATCGCAGTAGATGCGGTTCTACTCATGCAAAACTTTATAAATGGTGCGGGCCATCACTTCACCCAAACCGGGGACTAGGGTTAAGTCTTTTTCGGAGGCTTTCAACACCCCTTGAATCCCGCCAAAGTGCGTCAACAAATCGCGGCGGCGTTTCGGACCCAAACCTGGAATCACTTCCAAAATCGATGAACCACGTTTTTTATCACGTTTAGCTCGGTGTTTAGTAATCGCAAACCGGTGTGCCTCATCACGCACCTGTTGTATCAAATGCAACGCTTTATGATCTTCAGGCAACTGAATTTTAGTTCCATCGGTAAAGTGTAGGGTTTCAAGACCCGGTTTACGCCCCTCGCCTTTTGACACCCCAACCATAAAGGCCTCTAAACCCAGCTCTTGCATGACGTCCATCGCCATATGCAACTGCCCTTTGCCACCATCAATCAAGAGTAAATCAGGCAACATGGCTTTTTTATAACGACGAGTCAGGGCTTGGCGTATTGCGGCATAGTCATCACCCGCGGTAATGTCTTGAATTGAAAACTGACGATAATCGCGCTTACGAATGCCGCCACTGTCGAATACCACACACGAAGCCACGGTTTCTTCACCCATGGTATGTGAGATGTCAAAACATTCGATCCGATCAATCGGACGTCCCACCACTTGTTCAAGTTGATGGAAACGCTCATTCAGCTCAAAGTGATTAGCCAATTGCCCTTTGATCGCATGCTGCACATTCATCTGTGCCAGCTCTAACCATTCTGCACGTGTCTCACGCACGCTATGTTTAATCTGTACTTTCTTATCAAACTGTTGCTGTAGTGCTTGTTCCAGTTCTTTTTGATCGGGCAATTCGACATTTACAATCACCTCACTGGGTACTTCATCCGCCACTTGGAAATAAAAGTTCGCTATGAAGTCGGCCAGCATTTGCCCCAAACCCTCTCCGAGCATATCTGGAAAATAACTTTTTCCTCCGAGCATTTTCCCGTTACGCACATGCATAATCTGCACACAGGTCACCCCTGCCTGATAGGCAATCGCTAAAATATCGGCCTCACCTTTGAGCTTATAAATAGCTTGTTGAGACTGGACATCCCGTAACAGTGCCATACGGTCACGGTAAAACACCGCTTTTTCAAATTCTAGGGCTTCGGCCGCTTGCTCCATTTTCGCAATCAGTTCTTGATTCAGCTCTTTGGTGTCCCCTTGTAAAAAACGAATCGAGTTATCGACATCATTTTTATACTCTTCAGGGCTAATGAGTCCTACACACGGCGCTGAACAACGTTTGATTTGATACTGCAAACAAGGACGCTTACGCTGTGAAAAATAGCTATTTTCACACTGGCGAACATTAAACAGCTTTTGCAAAACCAACAAAGTATCCCGTGCATTATAAGCACTCGGATACGGTCCAAAAAACTTCCCAACTTGGTGTTTGCCTTTGCCCCGACCCGATGCAATCCGTGGATAAGGTTTGTCGGCAGAGACAAAGATATACACATAGGACTTATCGTCCCTGAGCATGATGTTATAGGGTGGACGGTGCAGCTTAATCAGGTTTTGTTCAAGCAGCAGCGCTTCAGTTTCGGAACGAACGACTAAGGTTTCGATGTCATAAATACGCGCCACCAAAGCCTGCGTCTTCGGGTGCTCAATAGTTTTGACAAAATAACTGGAAACACGATTTTTTAAATTTTTCGCTTTGCCCACATACAGCAGTTCACCGTCTTTGCCGAGCATGCGATAAACGCCCGGCAGTGTGGTCATATTGGCTAAAATTTTTTCGATATGTTCTCGTGCGTTTTCGTTCACAGGGTTCCCTAATTTTCTCGGCTCGCCGTCAACTGTTCTGCTTAGGCTTAGCCTTGGATCTGTCTTTTAGATTGGGCAGGTCTGACGCATTTCAAGCACATGAAAGTTCATTTCAAAACCAGTCTGGCTGGCAAAAGACATTGATACTGAGATTGAAGGCTTATTCCAGATCCATCGCTTCAAAATCGATCCGTTCAAACACACCTTGCTCATTGCGGGCAAAGTGACTTCCCGCAGGCGCATTTAAGTGAGCAATGATGTCCCTATCATAGTTGGCAATCACATTGACCTCATAAAGACCCAAGTTTTCAGGGTCTTCAATATAGTCATCTCCTTCTTCACCCGATAAAAAAACCCAGCCACTTTCATCGCTAGATTGTGCTTCTTCACGGTACATGTAGGCCACTTTTAGGCCATGCACCGTAATCATATCTGATGCGATACAACTTCCCATATGAGGCACTAAAGTTTGAATTTGTGTCGGACTCAATTGATACGACTTCATAAGCATATCCTTCAACGGCAAGTAGACGTTTTGCAAGTGGAGGTTTGTGAGAGTGAATAGGACTCAAGTTTATTTTACTTTAGTCCTCACGGCATATTTGAGCAAGGCTTTCACTCGCTTAGGCCCTTAAAGCATAGAACCTGCCTAAGACTATATTTATGACAATTTTAACGCAGCTTTAAACGCGACTTTGTCTTTCGGTGACACCAAAATGGTTTTGGTTTGGCCCTCTTTTAAGTATTCAATCTTTAGACGGTCTAGAGACAAAGCAGGTGAACTGATTGAATTATCTGTTTCAGAAACCGACTGTATCGCAGTCAAGGGAATGATCCATTTAAAACAGAGACTGCGAACTGTCAGTTGCCCCTGATCGACCACATAGCGAGTACTCCACAGCGGCCACCACAGCAAAACAATAGTCAAAGCATAGACCACAACGAACAAAAAATTTTGCATCAAAATGCCTTTGCCATAGGTGGTCAAAATCAATTGGGCTAACAGGCCTGACATCGCAATAATAAACCCCAAAAACCACCAGTCCATCTTAGAACGAAACTTTTGCACCTTGAAACCTCATGCTTTATCTAAGTTATAAGTTGCGATCTTAAAAATGACACAGATACGCGCTCATGTTGTTTTTAGTTTTAACTGGATAAAGCATAAAGCCATGCGTGGTTCAAATCCACTGTAAGCTTTGAAATAAATAGAAAAATCAAAAGGGCAGATAGGCTTCCCCTTTTCTGCCCAAATAAAAAAACGCCCCTCAGGGCGTTTAATGTACTTTAAAACACATAAGGTCGAACAAAGATCAGGAAGAAAATTCCGAGCATTAAGAACCACTTTAAGAAGTAGTACAGTTGACGGTTGGTTTTCTTCAAGGCTTTAGCTTTGATCCGCACTTGATAGACATAACCAAAGACTTTATTCAGTCCACCCGTTTGATCCCCTGCTTCATTTGGAGAGCTGGCAGCGGTCATCACTTTTTTACCAAACCAGTGATTGAAACGTTCCATAAAGCGTGTCTTTAATGGACGCTCGACATCGGCAAAGAAAATAATGCGGTTTTGATCAGTGGTGTTTTCGGCATAATGAATATAAGTTTCATCAAAGACCACGCTTTCACCATCGCGCCATGAATAGCGCTCACCATCCACATCAATAAAGCAGCGATCATCATTCGGTGTGATCAACCCCAAGTGATAACGCAATGAACCCGCATAAGGGTCACGGTGACGAACCAAACGGCTGTCTGGTGCCAGTTCGGTAAACATCGCGGCTTTAATGGTCGGCAAGGTTTTCAGCAACGCAGTCGTTTTTGGACAAAGTTCAGCGGCTGATGGATGTGCAGAGTCATACCATTTCAGATAAAAACGCTTCCAGCCTGTTTTGAAAAAGGAGTTAAACCCCAAGTCATCATAACTGCTCGATGCTTTAATTCCGCCTTTTTCATATAAAGCTTTTGCTTCATCACGAATCATTTCCCAGTTTTCATCCAACACTTTTAAGTCTTGAAAATGCTGTGTATCGATATATGGCTGATTCGGTACCTTTGAAAACATGTACATGAGGTAGTTAATCGGTGCAAGAATCGTTGAATGATCGAAAAATTGACGATAAAACGAGTGACGAACCTTCCCACGTTGCTGAATATAAAGTGCAGAAAGAATAAAAATCGCCAGAATGATCCACTTAATCATATGAAAACCTGGAAACCAAAGAAAACGAAATAACAGAAAAAGACCGGTATTCGGTCTAGACTGCGAATTGTAACATAGGCTGCAAAGTACGTCCTATTTCCAGCTTTTCATCACAAGTTTTCATTCTGTTTGGGTTTACCTGCAAGTGCAGCATTGACTAAATTGCCAAAATCGGCGCAAAGATTGACTTGAAATATAAGGACGCCGCCTAATCGTTTTTTGATCACTCATCCATAAAAAATCTTAAATGAAACAAAAACTTCACTCTATTTAGACCACATCACTCAAAAATTCATCACGCAAGCACACGAAATAATTGAATAAAAATAGATGACCCTTGCGTCACGGCTTGATACAACTTGTTATGTTCTTTTTCGATATAGTTATCGTAAGATTGGCGGAGCATAGATGTACGTAGGAATGACGTACTCGCTTCACAACATCAACTTAGAAGTCCTCCAAAATAAGGAGATCAGGCATGATCCACGCTGGCAATGCCATTACCGTCCAAATGCTTTCGGACGGAATTGCAGAATTCCGCTTTGACTTACAAGGTGAGTCGGTCAACAAATTTAACCGTGCAACGATTGAAGATTTTAAAGCTGCAATTGACGCTGTTAAAGCAAACGGTGACATCAAAGGCTTAATCGTTACTTCGGCTAAATCTACATTTATCGTTGGCGCAGATATTACTGAATTTGGTGCAAACTTCGCTCAAGGCGAACAAGCGATTGTGGATTGGGCATTGCCTGTTCACGACATCTTCAACGCGTTTGAAGATTTAGAGATTCCTAAAGTTGCAGCGATCAATGGTATGGCATTGGGCGGTGGCTTTGAAATGTGTCTCGTGTGTGACTATCGTGTGATGTCAGACGCGGCTCAAGTCGGTCTTCCTGAAATCAAACTGGGCATCTTCCCTGGTTTCGGTGGTACGGTTCGTTTAAGCCGTGTGATCGGTATCGACAATGCAGTTGAATGGATGGCCATGGCTAATCCTAAAAAACCAGCTGCTGCACTGAAAGACGGTGCGGTTGATGCAGTTGTTGCTGCAGACAAACTACAAGACGCTGCGATTGACTTGGTTAAACAAGCACTTGCTGGCCGTGTAGACTGGAAAGCAAAACGTCAGGAAAAACTTGACCCAGTTAAATTGAACCCAATCGAACAAATGATGGCGTTCAACTCGGCGAAAGGTGCAGTTCTTGCAAAAGCAAATCCTGCTCAATACCCTGCGCCTAAACTTCTTCTTGACTCATTACAAGCAGGTGCAAGCCTTCCACGTAATGAAGCACTTCAAGCTGAAGCGGCTGGTTTTGCAAAAGCAGCCATTACACCACAAGCAAATGCATTAATTGGTCTATTCATCAATGACCAAGTGGTGAAGAAAACTTCGAAGAAATATGAAAAAGGTGCACACCCTGTCAACCAAGCGGCTGTATTAGGCGCGGGTATCATGGGTGGCGGTATTGCTTACCAAGCGGCAAGCAAAGGCACACCAATCATCATGAAAGACATTGGTAACCCTCAACTTGCTTTGGGTATGAAAGAAGCCAATGGCTTACTGACCAAACAAGTTGAACGTAAGAAGATGAAACCTGCTCAAATGGGTGAAACTCTTGCGCGCATTCGTCCAACTTTAAGCTATGACGAGTTTAAAGAAGTGGACATCGTGATTGAAGCAGTAACTGAAAATCCAAAAGTAAAAGGCATTGTACTTGCTGAAACTGAGAAGAACGTTCGTGACAACACGATCATTGCATCGAACACATCGACAATTTCAATCACACGTTTGGCTGAAAACCTACAACGTCCTGAAAACTTTGTCGGTATGCACTTCTTTAACCCAGTACACATGATGCCATTGGTAGAAGTGATTCGTGGTGAGAAGACTTCGGCTGAAGCGATTGCGACCACTGTAGTTCTTGCTCAGAAAATGGGTAAAACACCAATCGTTGTGAACGACTGCCCAGGTTTCCTTGTCAACCGCGTATTGTTCCCTTACTTTGGTGCGTTTGACCTTCTATTGAAAGACGGTGCTGACTTCCAACAAGTCGACAAAGTCATGGAAAAATTCGGCTGGCCTATGGGTCCTGCTTATCTAATCGACGTTGTTGGTATCGACACGGGCGTTCATGGTGCAGAAGTCATGGCGGAAGGTTTCCCTGACCGTATGAAGCCAGACTTCAAAGGTTCAATCGAAATCATGTACGAAAACAAACGTTTGGGTCAAAAGAACGACGTTGGTTTCTACAAATACGAACTTGACCGTAAAGGCAAAAAAGCCAAAGTGGTTGATCCAACTGCGTATGAGCTTGTTGCTACTGTGGCAACTGCAGAAAAACGCGAGTTTGATGCTCAAGAAATCATTGACCGTATGATGCTTGCTTTCTGTAACGAAACTGTTCGTTGCTTAGAAGACAACATCGTAGCGACTGCTTCTGAAGCAGACATGGCGATGATTATGGGTGTAGGTTTCCCTCCATTCCGTGGTGGTCCATGCCGTTACATCGACCAAACAGGTGTTGCTGAATACGTTGCACTTTGCGACAAATACGCACACTTAGGTAAGGCTTATGAAGCGCCACAAATGTTGCGTGACATGGCTGCTAACAACAAAAAATTCTACGGTTAAGGAGCAACGTGAATGGCTACTTTAAATCCACGTGACGTTGTCATCGTTGATGGCGTACGTTCAGCAATGGGTAAAACCAAAAACGGTATGTTCCGCAATGTACGTGCTGACAGCTTATCGGCTGAATTGGTTCGTGCTTTAGTTGCTCGTAACCAGTTTGACACCAATGAAGTTGAAGACCTGATCTGGGGCTGTGTAAACCAGACTCTAGAACAAGGGATGAACATTGGCCGTAACATTGGTTTATTGGCTGACCTTCCAAAAACTGTTGCAGGTCAAACGGTTAACCGTCTTTGTGGTTCATCTATGCAAGCGCTTCACACCGCTGCTGCACAGATTGCAACCAACCAAGGTGATATCTTCATCATCGGTGGTGTAGAGCACATGGGTCACGTAGGGATGATGCACGGCATCGACCTGAACCCAGAAGCGTCTAAGCACTATGCAAAAGCGTCTAACATGATGGGCTTAACGGCTGAAATGTTAGGTCGTATGAATGGTATTTCACGTGAAGAACAAGATGCGTTCGGTGTTGAATCTCACCGCCGCGCTTGGGCTGCAACGCAAGAAGGTCGTTTCAAAAATGAAATCGTGGGTGTTGAAGGTCATGATGCCAATGGCTTCAAAATCCTTTGCGACATCGACGAAGTAATTCGCCCAGATGCAAACCTTGAAGCATTCAAAGGTTTACGTCCTGTATTTGACCCGAAAGGCGGTACAGTAACAGCTGCGACTTCTTCAGCTTTGTCTGATGGTGCTTCTGCAATGCTACTGATGTCTGCTGAACGTGCTCAAGCTTTAGGTCTTAAGCCACGTGCTGTAATTCGCTCTATGGCGGTTGCAGGCTGTGATGCTGCGATCATGGGTTATGGTCCTGTACCTGCAACTCAAAAAGCACTTAAACGTGCTGGCTTAAGCATGGCAGATATCCAAACCATCGAGTTAAATGAAGCATTTGCTGCTCAAGGCTTATCAGTAATGAAAGGCTTAGGCGTATATGACAAGCAAGACATCATTAACTTAAATGGTGGTGCGATTGCATTGGGTCACCCATTGGGTTGTTCTGGTGCACGTATCACAACCACATTATTGAATGTGATGGAACAACAAGATACGCAAATTGGTCTTGCGACGATGTGTATCGGTTTGGGCCAAGGTATCGCGACAATTATCGAACGTGTTTAATATTTAGTTAAATACTGAGATAAAAGAAACCCCGCTTATTGCGGGGTTTCTTTATTAAGCAAAGCGTAAATACTATTTACTTAAACTTAAAGCGGTTAACTAAAATAAACTAACAGATAGAAAGTTCAAGTTTCAAAACTGAATCATAAGTTGAATAAACATCTTATTTACTATTTTACAAAGCCAAAACATTCATTAAACCTCTTACTCCTATTCGACCTTTTCTCATAAAATTTGATCTTTATACAGTCTTAGGACCATTCCTAACGAAGCGTATCAATTCAATAATGGGGACTAAAACCCTAGAGTTTCAGAAGTTTTTGCTTTATGGTATGACCTAAAATATAACAGTCTTTTACATAACAATGAAAATTAAACCATTTTATTCCCTTTTGACGATCGGCTACCTATGTACATCACTTTTCCTCACAGGTTGCATTGCTAATAAAGAAATTGGGCATCATTCCCGTAGCTTATTTCAAAAATACGAGGCTAAATACGGATGGGTAACCTTACTTGAAGACGATGTGATTGCATTTGGAAAATTGTCTAAAGCACTTCCGAACGAGCCAACTGATAGCATTGTAGTTGCAGGAAATAAATACAGTTACCTCATCAATAAAGGCGGTGCTGATTTTATTCAACTCATTAGCCAACTCAATCCGCAATATATCCGTATCAATCGTGAACTTGATTTCTATTCTTCTGGGCTCAACAGCAATAAATTTAGCGGTACTTTTAAATTTTCTTATGTACCACCCAATGGAACATTAAGTCCAGAAGAACGTTCATTATTCAAAAAATATGGTGTTGCGCCATGTGATTGCTCTAAGGCAGAGCAGCAAGATCATCTATTTAGTTTAGAAATTTCAGGTACGGTTTACCCCAAAATTGAGAATGCCACGGATCTAAAGCCATTAAGTCATCCTTATAAAGTACGTATCATGTATTACGACAATCAAAGTGGCTATATTAAAATGTCTCGTCGTGAAAAACTATCTGCAATACCGCTATTGCCTTTAACAATCGCCATCGACATTATTCAATTGCCTCTGAAAGCTTTAGACATTACTTATCAACCTTAATTACTCACATCATCACATTAAATAGACTGTCTTTTTCTGAATATAAGAACAGTCCATCTAACTTAAGGAAGTGACCGAAGACTTTCGAGTATTTAATTAATGAGTTGAATACAAAACCTATTCAACTCAAACCATTAAAAAGCTCATACTTCAATTTTCTGCGCTAACAACGTCGCAAAATGCTGTTTAATCCGTTTTCCCTCTGCATCCACCCGATGTAACTCACCGACATTTTCATTGTATTTCACAATGTTCCAGCCATCGTATAGCGCACTTAGCTCTCCTGCTTTAAAGGCAAAAGGAAAGTCAGGCTGTGCAGGAATATCATCGGTATCCATCGCACAGACAATCAAATTCAATCCATTTACATTTGTAGCTTGCTGCATCTGCGCAATCAATGGTTTCACCGTTGGCGCTTGCAAGAACATCATCACCACCGTACAGCAAATAAAGTCGTATGTACCTGTAATGCTTGGGTCAGCATTTAAATCACGCTGTTGCAGATGAATCTTTTGAATACCTTCGGCATCTATTATTTGCTGTAATTTTTGCAAACTTTGCGGATTCACATCCCAAGCATCCACCTCAAAGCCCTGCCGATTTAAATACAGACTGTTACGCCCTTGTCCACAGCCGACATCCAAAGCCTGACCACCGTGTAAATACGGCGTAGCCGCCAAAATTTCTGAGTGGGTAGGTGAAAGCTGATATTTCTTATAAAAATAATCTTGCGGAGTGCAGTAAAACTGTAGTTGACACTCTATGTCATCACTCGCCGAAACAATCTTGTGCCATGCTTGAGGCTGAATAAATGGTGGCTGTTGCTCAGCTGTAAACAGATGTTCAGATTGCACTTGACCTGCCTCATCTAGAAAAGCAAAACTCAGCTCTCCTTGATAAATCCTTAGCTTTGCCCACGTACCCGCTTTGGTATTGTGTTGATTTTTAAACCCTTGCGGAATGGACTGCGCAGTCCACACAGGAAGTTTTTTATAACAAATCAAGTCTTGCATCAGCCTAGTCTCCACCTTGTTATGACGTATTCGCCAGTCCATCGTTTTTATCAAGCGCCTGCATGATCATAGCCAGTTCAGGCCCAAATTAACATTCATTCAGTATCTAAAACCAGTAGATGGATAAGAAATAAAATCTGTTGCCACGGCATTGAGCAACTCATCGAACTTTCATGACTTTAAACTTTTGAGCTTTGACGACTTTTTGAACCTTTTAATGATAGGCTTAAAGACAATAAAAATTCAGCTTAACTATATTTCAAATGAGTCGGAGTCTATCGATGTTTGCATCACCTTTAAAAACCATCATTTGCTTAGGCGTCATGGCAACATTATTCACAGGCTGTGCCACCAAAACCCTGATGACCAAAGACAATAAAACCTATACCCGTACCAACAAAGTGACCTTGATTGAAGACCAAGTGGTGGCTTTTGGCAAACCCGCTCAGCCTCTGCCAAATGTACCTGCGCATAGTTTAGTGATTGCAGGCCAACAAAAAAGTTATGTATTGACCCAAGGTGGGCCTCAATTTGTCAGCTTGATTGGGAAACTGGACCCGAAAAATATTCAAGTGACCCGAGAACTAAGTTTCTATTCAGAAGAGAATGATGGTCATTTCACAGGGACACTACCACTGTCTTATGTGAAACTCAAAGAAGACATCAGTAAGAAAGATCTGGAGTTTTTTATTGAAAATGGCGCGAAGGAATGTTCAAGTTCCAGTGATGAACGCATGTTTGCACAACGTTTCTGTTTCGAGATCAAACTGGCAGGTGTGGTTTACCCTGCGGCGAACAATTTAGCGTCCTTAAAAGCCTTGAGTAAACCTTATCAGGTGAGCATTTATACCCATCAAGAGGAAAGTTATAAATCGAAGTCGGGCATGAATCCTTTTGAAAAATTAGTGTTACTGCCTTTTGCCGTCGCAATTGATGTGGTCAGTCTACCCTTCCAAGCGGCCGATAAAATTTTTGATTAATTCAATACAAGCACAGCGCCTAGAACGAATCAGGCGCTGTGCTGTTTTGTAAAGGATTTAAATTAAGAGCTCGCCCATCAACCAAGCCATATACTTTTCTTTGTCCATAAAGTCAGGCGCACTGCCCGTATCTAGACTGAAGTACTGTTGGTTAAACTGAATCACGATTTGTTCGGTGTGGTGCCAGTCTTCGATCATTTTGAAATATTGGTTGAAGAAAAATCGATTCTTCCCCCAGTTGCTTAAACGTTCTAATTTTGGATAGTTTTTATTTTCTACAAACTCACTATACACATGCTGAATATCATCAAAAACGTGTATGGTTCTCATGACTCACCTGCCTGCACTGAAAAGTCGTCATCGTTGTGATGCTTTTACTCTAGCAGCCAATTTTGAACAACAGATGACAGTCCGCTTACACAACTGTCATCTTTGCACGGTGTTATAACTTCTGTTCCACCTCTTTTTGGGTCTGTTTTTCGACCTGCTGCATTTGGCTATTCAATGCCAAAATCTCTTTATACAGCGCATTAAACTGCTGTAGTGGGGCATCTTCATAAAACATAAAGGTGTTATTTTTCTTTTCCCATTGGTTATTTTTCAGCACCAAGAAAATTTGATCCGCTTTGGCTAAATTCTGCTGTTCAAGACTAAACAGGCGGGTAGCTTCATGGCTTTTTTCACTGGCTTTCATACTGTCGGTCAGTTGATGGCGGAACCGCGAAGATATTGCTAAATCTTTGGCCTGAGCGATGGCCTCTTTTTGACGTTGTTCAACCTGCTGTGCATAGCTCTCGACAACAGTATGTACGTCTTTCAGCATTTGCTCCGTTTCAGCATAATTGTTCTTTTTGTCTTTGCTTAATCGGTCAATATTTAAAAATTGATCCCAATTTAAGGCTTTTAAATCTCGCAGATATTGATTACGCGCTTCGGCATTTTGCAGCATATGACTAAGCACAAACTCCGCCATAATTTGATAGTCACCTGTCAGACGTGGGTCTTTTACATCGACTTGAATCGGTGTAGTCCAATCTTGAGCTTGTTTGTAAATTTGTTCAGTCTTTTCATACAGCACCGTTTCATAGCTTTGTAGCTGCTGCTGCTCTTTTTGTTGTTGAGAATACTGATAAAACATCCAACCAAAAACGGCACTGGTCGCAAGAACTAAAATCAACACGATACGTCGCATGTTCAGCTTCCTCTTCATTTCTTTTCATCATAGCAAATAAAGGCACATGATCAATATTTCAACATGTTATCGATCTTTGAGGATGCTAAGCCCATACCTTCCCCAAGTGGATGAGGAAGTACTGGCGATAAACGAATAAGGGCGTGTTACTTCGCTGGAGCTATTCTCGGCTGCTGACTATTCTGTTGAATCCCTTGCATAAAATTCCGATCAATCTGCCCAATCGAAATTTGTTCACGGGCAATTTGTACATTGGTCGCATTACGGTCAATGCCAAACGGCTGCAACATGATATACAAACCTTCAGTTGGATTAGACGACTGTAAACCAGCTGCGATGTTCAAGACATGCTCGCGTAACAAAGGCGGCACAGAATTTAGATCTGCGGTGACCGCAGGGGGCAAAATATCGATATTTTGAGTGATAGTCGGATCGACCACAAAAGACTGTGCATCATCCTGCAACTGAACGATACGGTGCTGCAAAGCTTTACGAATATTTTCATCCTGTTGATAAGGAATCACACCCGTTTCAGCACGTAGCTCTGATTCCGCCATGGTTTTAAAAGTCGGTAGACTCACGATCTCACCATTGGCTTGCAGCAAAGTCGGCATAAAAAGAAAAGCGCAACAAAAAACCGGAAGAGAATTTAAAAATTTCATAAAACAATCCCAAACGATAAGAGATATAAAAAGGCATGCTCAAACTGAGCGCCTTAACCCTATTGTATATTTTTCGATCTTTGTGTTGCGTAGTTGTCAGATAAGCGGTAAAGCCCAGAAGATTCAACTGATTGAATACATAGCGAAACCGCTTTTTTTAATGGACCTGCTTTAAATTTTATAACTCATCCCCATCATTTCCTTAATTGCTCTTTTTACTATTTTTGAGAAATCGCATGCGTGTAGATATTTGGTCAGATGTTGTTTGTCCTTTTTGTTATATTGGCAAAAAACGTTTAGAAGCGGCGGCTGAACAAGCTGGTGTGGAATTGGAAGTGCATTGGCACAGTTTTGAACTGGATCCAGATGCACCAGTACGCCAAGAAATTTCGAACTCAGAACGTCTCGCACTAAAATATGGTCGCACAGTGGCTGAAGTTGAAGAGATGCAACGTAATATTGCCAAAATGGCTGCGGAAGAAGGCATTGAATTTAACTGGGAAAATGCCAACTCAGGCAACAGTTTCAATGCACACCGTATTATTCACCTTGCTCAAAGCCATGGTTTAGGCAATGAAGCTAAAGAAGCCTTTTTCTTTAGCTATATGACGCAAGGCTTACCGATTGGTGAACGTGAAACCATTGAAGATGTGGCCTCTCGTATTGGCTTAAACCCAGTTGAAGTAGATGATGTGCTGGATTCTGACGAATATGCAGATTTCGTGAAGTTTGACCAAGAAGTAGCGCGTGAACAACTGAAAGTAACAGGTGTGCCGTTCTTTGTTTTCGATCAACGTGTGGCTTTAGCGGGTGCGCAGCCGCGTGAAGTCTTTTTACAAGTCATTGAAAAAGCACAAATGCCAGCAGAAGAAAATAATGCGGCACAGTGTTCAGATGAGTCTTGTGAAACACCAAAACAATCATAAGGATACTGGATTCAGAGCTTAACTGAGCCCTATCCATAGATAAGAAAATCCCCGATCTGCGGGGATTTTTTATAGGTTATAAAAAAATGGACTTGTGTTTAATCGACCAAGAAACTAATTTTAAGATTGACCCGATATTCTACAATTTGGTTGTCCTTAATCACCACTTTTTGTTCATTGATCCAAGCACCTTGAACATTCTTCACCGTCTCGGTGACTTTTGCGATCCCTGTCTGAATCGCATCTTCAAAACTTTTCGCACTGCTTGAATTGACTTCTACCACTTTTGCAATGGCCATCTGTTTGTCCTCAGCTATTGTTGTTTTTGCCTGTTCATCTTAGGTGAATTTTTAATCAAAAATAGATAACTTAAACATTCCACAGCAAAAACTTACACAGTGTGCACAATCAAAAGACTTCAAAATGGTGAATATTTAAACAACTAATCATTTAACTCTACGTCCTTTTTCAGGTCTCATTTCAGACAAAAAGTCCTACTTTCAAGCTTCATTTCAAACTTGAAAAATCTAAATTTTCACTTTAAATTCAAATAGCTTAGCACTGGAGTAAAAACTCTATACCAAACTAGAGTATTTATTCTAATCTATTGTTTTTTAACAATAAATGAACTCATCATTCATCTTTTAATGGCCTAAACCAGCGCTTAAATCGATCATTTTTTGATATTATTCATGCGAAATTTATCTTTTTAAAACTCCCAGTCTCCTAAGTGAGACCTCTTTTTTAGAGGAAAAATCATGAACGCTGTTAAATATGCTTTGGCTGTCGCTGTAATGGCTCTTTCTGCAACTGTTTCTGCACAAGTTGTTTTTGTTCCAGATTTTCCTGTAAAAAAACCAGCAGACACTCAAACGGCAACGGCTGATGCTCCTGCGGCTGCACCACATCAAGAAGCGTAATTTGCGCTGACTTGGTCAAAAATAGGCAATGTTGATTGCCTATTTTTTTGCCCAAAATTGCAAAGAACTGACAAAAAATTTCAGCTATGAACCCTCTAGGGCAAAAATATTTAATTCAATCTGTGCTGAAATCGAAATTATCTACATTTTTCACTACCCTTTTCTCGTATCACGTGCAGAATAATTTTTGCCTATTTATTCTTTTCTAATTATGATCAAACAAGAAGACTGAACTCCAAAACCAATAAATTAAATGCACTCAATAGCACATGCCTATGCAAAATTTACAAGCCCTTATCCAAGGCCGTATTACGCCCCAAGCCATTGACCTTGATCAATTGATTGCTTTCGCACAGCAGTATACGCAGCCGACTTCAGCCGAATATAAATTACTTGAACTGGCCATCAATATGGTTTTGGCAAGCTACTTGGAACAAGCACAAAAACAACTTTAGAGTTCAGCGCATGAAAGCAATCGAAAAAGCACTGCTGATCAAAGAACTGCATCAATTGATTGATGGTTTGGAACATCAACCTCTGTCTTTTTTTGAAATTGCGCGCTCGAAAAAACGTATTCGCGAAATTTTTGCACTCTGTGATGAGCCCATTTTTCAAAAACAACTCGAAGCCTATAAGGCACTGACTCAGCCTCAAGCTGCGGCTGAACGCTGGATACAGCAAAGCCCCTACCAGCATACCTACATTGGACTGTTTCAATATGAGTCTGCTTTAACCGATGCCTTAAAACAGCAGGCGGCGTTCGCCTGGGGTGTTTTATATAAATCAGGTTTGGGTTGGCAAATTGTTTTTCAAAGCACTCCGGCTACATTGTCTAGCAGCCCATGGCACATAAAGTTTGAACACGCTTACCAATGGCTTTTGAGCCACGCACAAAGCGCTCAACATCCCGAGAACTTCCCTTTTCTCACGACATCTGAAACATCCGAAGAAGTTGCAGAAGTTGCAGAAGTTGCAGAAGTTGCAGAAGTTGCAGAAGTTGCAGAAGTTGCAGAAGTTGCAGAAGTTGCAGAAGTTGCAGAAGTTGCAGAAGTTGCAGAAGTTGCAGAAGTTGCA